>NZ_RZQY01000029.1:0-21067 GCF_003998575.1 Mesorhizobium sp. M7A.F.Ca.CA.001.10.2.1
CATCGGCCTTCGGCTGCGGCCGGCCGCGCGTCTCGGGATGGCCGTTGACGCTGACGTCGGCGAGATAGTTGATGAGCTTGGTGGCGCGGTCCTGGCGCTTGACCTGCTGGAACAGTTCCGGCGTCGTGTCGATGAACTTGGTCGTGTAGGAATTGTCGGCGAAGCTCGGGTGGTTGATAATCGCTTCGAGGAAGGTCAGGTTGGTGGCGACGCCGCGGATGCGGAACTCGCGCAGCGCCCGGTTCATGCGGGCGATGGTCTCGGCCGGCGTCGGCGCCCACGCCGTCACCTTCTCCAGCAGCGGATCGTAGAAGCGGGTGATGACAGCGCCCGAATAGGCGGTGCCGCCATCGAGGCGGATGCCGAAGCCTGTTGCGCCGCGATAGGCGGTGATGCGGCCGTAGTCGGGGATGAAATTGTGTTCGGGATCTTCCGTGGTGATGCGGCACTGCAGCGCGTGGCCGTTCAGCCTTATGTCCTTCTGCGCCGGCACGCCTGATTCCGGTGTGCCGATGGCAAAGCCGTCGAGGATGTGGATCTGCGCCTTGACGATATCGATGCCGGTCACCTGCTCGGTGACGGTGTGCTCGACCTGGATGCGCGGATTGACCTCGATGAAATAGAATTTGCCGGTGTCGGCATCCTGCAGGAACTCGACCGTGCCGGCGCCGATATAACTGGTCTCGCGGGCGATCTTCAGCGCATGGCCGCAAAGCTCCTCGCGCTGCGACATTTCGAGATAGGGCGCCGGCGCCCGCTCGACGACCTTCTGGTTGCGGCGCTGGATCGAACAGTCGCGCTCGAACAGGTGCACCGCATTGCCACGGGTGTCGCCCAGCACCTGCACCTCGACATGGCGGGCGCGTTCGATCAGCTTTTCAAGATAGACCTCGTCCTTGCCGAAGGCGGCTTTCGCCTCGCGCTTGCCCTCGGTGACTTCACGGGCAAGGTCGGCTTCGGCGCGGATGGCGCGCATGCCGCGGCCGCCGCCGCCCCATGACGCCTTCAGCATCACCGGATAGCCGATTCCCTTGGCCAGTTTCTTGACCGCCTCCATGTCATCCGGCAACGGATCGGTGGCGGGGATCACCGGCACCCCGACCTCGATGGCGAGATTGCGCGCCGCGACCTTGTTGCCGAGCCGCCGCATTGTGTCCGGCTTCGGCCCGATGAAGGTAATGCCGGCTTCGGCACAGGCGTCGGCGAATTCGGGACTTTCCGACAACAATCCGTAGCCGGGATGAATAGCATCGGCACCCGACAGCCTGGCGACGCGGATCACCTCCTCGATCGACAGATAGCTTTCGATCGGCCCCATGTCCCGGGTCAGATGCGGCCCGCGTCCGACCTGGTAGCTCTCGTCGGCCTTGAAGCGATGCAGGGAGTATTTGTCTTCCTCGGCCCAGATCGCCACGGTTTTGAGGCCGAGTTCGTTGGCCGCGCGAAAAACGCGAATGGCGATTTCGGACCGGTTGGCGACGAGGATCTTCGTGATGGCCAAGGACTGGGCTCCAGCAACGGAAGGAAGAGAAATCGGCGCAATGATTAGCGTGAAAATGCTGCAGTGCAAACAAAATTGACGTGCGTTTAAACCGATTGAAATGGAATCATTGCGCCAGAAGCCCTTCGCATTCATCCGAACAGCAAGAAAAGCGCCGGCTTTGCAGTTAGCGCACGATCATTCACCGGCTAAGAACCCGGCTCTATCGGCCGCCCCCCGTGATGGCAAAAGAAAATGCCCGGCGCGAGCGCCGGGCATCGTAGATGGTCTGGAGACTGACGAGCTTACATCTTCTGGATGTAGGTGTACTTGCCGTCGTCGCCCTTCTTCCATTCGTACATGACGTAGCCGGGCAGCGTCGGGTCGCCCTTGGCGTCATAGGACAGGTCGCCGAGCACGGTCTTGAACGGGCCGTTTTCATGCAGCGCCTTGGCAACTGCCTGCGGATCGTTCGACTTGGCAGCGGTGGCTGCCGCGGCGATCGCCTGCATGGCTGCGTAGGAGTAGAGCGTGTAGGCTTCCGGTTCGAAACCCTGCGCGCGGAACTTCTCGACGAGTTCCTTGTTGGCGGGGATCAGGCGCGGATCCGGACCGAACGTGTTGAGCGTGCCCGCAACCGCGTCGCCCGCGATCGAAGCCAACTCGTTCGACACGATGCCGTCGCCGGAGACCAGCGTCGCCTTGAGGCCCTGGTCGGCGGCCTGGCGGATGATCAGGCCGGCTTCGGTGTGCAGGCCGCCCCAATAGATGATGGAAACGCCGGCTTCCTTCATCTTGGCGATCAGCGCCGAGAAGTCCTTGTCGCCGACATTGATGCCTTCGTACATGACTTCCGTCAGGCCCTTGGCATTCATCGCCTTCTTGGTTTCGTCGGCAAGGCCCTGACCGTAGGTGGTCTTGTCGTGCACGACGGCGATCTTGGCATCCTTGAAGTTGGCGGCCAGATAAGCGCCGGCAATGCTGCCCTGCTGGTCATCGCGTCCGCAGGTGCGGAACACGTTCCACAGGCCGCGTTCGGTGAACTGCGGGTTGGTTGCGGCCGGCGTCACTTCGACGATGCCGTTCTCGGCATAGACTTCCGAGGCCGGGATCGAGACGCCGGAGTTGAAGTGACCGACCACGAACTTGACGCCGTCGCCGACGAACTTGTTGGCGACCGAGATGCCCTGCTTCGGATCGGAAACGTCGTCGCCGACTTCGAGCTTGATCTGCTCGCCATTGATGCCGCCAGCCGCATTGATGTCGGCGACAGCAGCTTCGGCACCCTTCTGCAACTGCGCGCCGAAGGCGGCATTCGGACCGGTGATCGGGCCAGCGACGCCGACCATTACGTCAGCCCACGCGGCACCGCCGAACGCGACGAGCGCGGTCAGGGCGACGGCGGACAAAAGTGACTTTTTCATTTAAACGCTCCCATTAACGGAGTGGGCGTGGATGAAGCTTTCATGCGATGCCCACCCTTATCGCAGAAAGCATAGTTTGCCGATTTTCAGGCACTTGTCACGCCGATTCAATTTCGAGACGGCGTTAATGATGAACGTCAACCTTTCGGTTTCCAGCTCAAGAGTGAAGCTCTTTCGTAGAGCCAATTATACTGTGTCACCATCTGGTTGGTGCGCGTGTATTGGTAGCCGACGAAGCCGAGGATCATCAGCACGATGGTGTCGACGACATAATAGTGCAGCGAGAACATGGTGCCGCCGAACAGCGCGTGATGGATGAAGCGGATCGCGATGCCGAGGCCCAGCATATAGGCGAACAGCTGGATGAAGCTGCGCCACGTCTGAGCACTGGCCTTGCCCGTCATCCACGCCGCCCAGCCGCCGAGCAGACAGGTGACGAAGAAGAACTGCCAGATCGAGGGTTCCTCGTAAAGAATGCCCTGCATGGTGAAGTCTCCTTAGCATGACCCCGAAAAGTTGCGGACTTTCCGGACTAAGATCATGCGACAAACAAACAATCTGGAGCGGAATGGCGGATGCACGCATTCCGCTCCGAACTCAGTGGTGTCCGCCTTCGAGATAGGCGGCGCGCACTTCCGGATTGGCGAGCAGTTCCTTGCCGGTGCCGCTCATCGTCACATTGCCATTGACCATGACGTAGCCGCGCGTGGCGAGCTTGAGCGCGCCGAAGGCGTTCTGCTCGACCAGGAACACGGTCAGCCCTTGGGTGCGGTTCAGTTCGCGGATGGCGTCGAATATCTGCTTGACGATCAGCGGCGCGAGACCCAGCGACGGCTCGTCGAGCAAAAGCAGCTTCGGCCGTGCCATCAGCGCGCGTCCGATCGACAGCATCTGCTGCTCACCGCCCGACAGCGTGCCGCCGCGCTGGGTGATGCGCTCTTTCAAACGCGGGAACAGCGTGAACACCTTCTCGACGTCCTCGTCATAGTGCTTGAGGTTGTCGAGGCTGGCGCCCATCTGCAGGTTTTCCATCACCGTCATGCGCGGAAATATCCGCCGGCCCTCGGGCGACTGGGCAATGCGCATGCGCGCGATCTCGTGCGTCGGCATCTGGGTGATGTCGGTGCCGGCAAAGGTGATGGTGCCGGCGCGAGCCCGCGGCGCGCCGAAAATAGTCATCATCAGCGTCGACTTGCCGGCGCCGTTGGCACCGATCAGCGCCACGATCTCACCTTGGTTGACGGTGACATCGACGCCGTTCAGCGCCCGGATGTTGCCGTAATAGGTCTGCACGCCCTTGATATCGAGCAGTGTTGTCGCGGCCATCACTTGCCCCCTCCGCGCTTGCCCGCCACGGGCTTGGCAGCGGTCTTGCTCCCGGTCTTTCCGGTGGCTGCCTTTGCAGTCTTTGCGGAAGCATGGCTTGTCGCCACCTTGCCCGCATCGACGCGGCGCGAGAATTCCGTGTCCTTGCCCTGGCCGAGCAGCCTGGCCTGTTTGACCCATTCCTCGCGCGCGATACGTCCGTCAAAGGCGAGATAGGCTTCGGCGGCCTCGACGTCGGCCTTTTTCCAGGCGCCGATCTGGTCGAAATGGAAGATGCCGTGATCGTTGAGCTTCTTCTCGTTGACCGTGCCGATGCCCTTGATGCGGGTCAAATTATCGGCCTTGCCGCCGCGAGGTGCCGCCAGCCGGTTGGAGATCTCTCCAGCCTTTGCCGGGGCCTTGGCTGCCGGCTTGGCCGACGCGGTCGACGTCGCCGCCGCGCCGGTTGCCGCCTTTGAAGCCGCTTTCGGAGCAGGCTTTGCCTTCGCTGCCGGCACGGCTGCCAGCGAGGCTGCCTTGTTTGCCGCGGCGAGCGACCTGGCGTCAACCTGACCGGCCTTTGACGCTCCCTTGGCCACCGTAACCCGCTCGCCCGAACTATGGCCGACCGTGTCGGTCACCGGCCCGGCGAGATAGGACGACGATGTTCCCGGACCATGCGCGGCATCCGGCCCTGTATCGAGCTGTTCGATGACATCTTCGTCGCCGACTTCGGTAAGGACCGCTTCGACTTCCTCGTCGTCGACGCCGAGATAGGCGGCGATGACGCGCGGGTCGGTGCGCACCGACTGCGGACTGCCGTCGGAGATCTTCCGGCCGTACTCCAGCACCACGACATGGTCGGAGATCTGCATGACCACCGACATGTCGTGCTCGATCAACAGGATCGAGGTACCGGATGTGTTCTTGATGTCGATCAGCAGCTCGTTCAGCGCCGCCGATTCCTTCGGATTGAGGCCGGCCGCCGGCTCGTCGAGGCACAGAAGCTCGGGTCCCGTGCACATGGCGCGAGCGATCTCGAGGCGGCGCTGCGCGCCATAGGGCAGGTCGCCGGCCGGGTCGTCGGCACGGTCGACAAGATCGGCCTTTTCCAGCCAATGCTTGGCGAGTTCCACCGATTCGGCCGAGGCCTTGCGATAGCCGCTGAAGCCGAAAAGGCCGAGGACCGTGTAGCCCGATGCCTTCATCAGTTTGTTGTGCTGGGCGACCAGCAGGTTCTCCAGCAGGGTCATGCCGGAGAACAGCCGAATGTTCTGGAAGGTGCGCGCCACCTTGGCGCGCGCCGGGATTTCATGGTTGGGCAGCCGCTCGAGCAGGAAGGTCGAACCATCGTTCCGGTTGAGCGTGATCATGCCTTCCGACGGCTTGTAAAAGCCGGTGATGCAGTTGAACACCGTGGTCTTGCCGGCGCCGTTGGGGCCGATCAGCGCGGTGATCTCGCCGCGCTTGGCGGCGAAAGACAGATCGCCGATGGCCACCAGGCCACCGAACTTCATCGACAGATGATCGACCTGCAGGATAGCGTCGTTCGCGCCTGAATTGGCCTTCTGAACAGGGTTCGCATTCATCAGCCGTGTCCTTCCTTGGTGAAGGAGCTTGAGACAGCCTTTCGCTCCTTCAGGAAGGCGGTTGGTTCACGACTGCCGACGAAGCCGCGCGGCTTCCACAGCATGACGATGACCATGGCCATGCCGAACAGAAGCATGCGGTAGAGTTCCGGTGTGAAGTCGGGCCCGAAGACCTGCTTGAGGAAGTCGAGTTCGCGCAATGCCTCGGTGCCGCCGATCATCACCATTGCGGCGACCGCGATGCCGACCAGCGAACCCATGCCGCCGAGAACGACGATGGCCAGGATGATGGCCGATTCCAGGAAGACGAAGGATTCCGGGCTGACGAAGCCCTGCCGTGCGGCGAAGAACGCGCCGGCGAAGCCGCCGAACATCGCACCCGTGGCGAAGGCTGTGAGCTTCGTGGTGGTGGTGTTGATACCGAGCGAGCGGCAGGCGATCTCGTCCTCCCGCAACGCTTCCCAGGCACGGCCGACCGGCATGCGCCGCAGCCGGATGGTGACGAAGGCTGTCAGCAGCGCCAGCGCCAGGATCAGGTAATAGAGGAAGATCTTGTAGTAGGCGCTCGAGGTCGCGAGATTCAGCACCTTGGCGATGTAATTGGGGTCCGACACGTTGAAGGTCATCAGGCCGAAGAAGGTGACCTTCGGGATGCCGGAAATACCGGCCGAACCGTTGGTGACCTCGCGCCAGTTGATCAGCACCAGGCGGATGATCTCACCGAAAGCCAAGGTGACGATCGCCAGATAGTCGCCGCGCAGGCGCAGCACCGGGAAGCCGAGCAGCACGCCCCAGAAGGCGGCCATGGCGCCGGCGGCCGGCAAAAGGATCCAGAACGACAGGCCGTACTGCGTGCCGAGCAGCGCATAGGCATAGGCGCCGACCGCGTAGAAGGCGACATAACCGAGGTCGAGCAGGCCGGCGAGGCCGACGACGATGTTCAGGCCCCAGGCCAGCATCACATAGATCAGGATCTGGATGCCGAAATTGTCGACCCATTTCAGCGAGCCTTGCAGCCCGCCGACGAACGACCAGGACATCAGCGACAGGATCGCCACCACCAGGATCGGATAGAGGATCAGCGCGGCAATGCCGAGTTTGGTGAAGTTGGCGTGAATGAAACCGCGGAAGTAATAGATCACGCAGGCCAGCACGTAGATGATTGCCAGGGCGCGCAGGAACTGCAGATAGCCGGCCGGCACGGCTCCCACCCATCCGACGAGAGAGCTGTTGACCGCAAACAACACCACCGCCGCGACCAAGGCCACGATGAAGGCCGGCAACTGGAAGAAACGCGACGCCACGCTGGCCGGCAGCAGACCGGTGGCGATGTCGGTGATCTTCTGGTTGGCGAGGAAGGGCTGGCCATAAGCGACATAGAGGAAGCGCCCGATGGCCGTGGCGATCACCACGGCGGCAAGCAGGCCCCAGCGCGTCGTCAGGACCAGTTCGTTAGAAATGTTCTGGCCGGTCTTCAGGCCGATGAACAGCACGAACAGGCCAAACGATATGGCAGCGGCATAAAGTGACTCGCGCAACGCGCGCTGCATAGGCGTGGCGACGGTGTCGCGCTCCGGAGATACGGTGACGGCCATGGTCTCAGACCTTTTCGACTTCTGGCCGGCCCAATATGCCGGAAGGCAGGAAGATCAGCACGATGGCCAGGATCGAGAACGCCGCGACGTCCTTGTAGTCGATCGAGAAATATGCCGACCACATGCTCTCGATGAAGCCGATCATCAGCCCGCCGAGCACAGCACCCGGCAACGAACCAATGCCGCCCAGCACCGCCGCCGTGAAGGCCTTCACGCCCGGCGTGAAGCCATCCGAGAAGGCAATGACGCCGTAATACATCAGGAACAAAGTGCCGGCGACCGCGGCAAGGGCCGCACCCATGATGAAGGTGATCGAGATCGTGCGGTCGACATCGATGCCGAGCAGCGCCGCCATCTTGCGGTCCTGCTCACAGGCCCGTTGCGCTCGCCCGAGCGAGGTCTTGTTGACCAGATACCAGAACAGCGCCAGCAGCAGCGCCGTGACGACGACGATGATGATCTGCTTCAGCGACACGCTGATGCCGTTGATGTTGTAAACCTGGCTGACCATCGGCGGGATCGGCTTGTTGCGGGGACCCTGCGTCACCTGGACGAAGTTCGACAGCGCGATCGACATGCCGATGGCGGTGATCAGCGGGGCCAGTCGGAACGAACCGCGCAGCGGCCGGTACGCGACTTTTTCAATCGTCCAGTTGTAGAGGCTGGTGAGCAGCATCGCCACGATCATCATGACCAGCAGCGCCAGCACAACCGGCACTGAATAGAACAGCGCGCCAAGGGCGAGGAAGACGATCAGTGCTGTGAAGGCACCCACCATGAAGATGTCGCCATGGGCGAAATTGATCATGCCGATGATGCCGTAGACCATCGTGTAGCCGATCGCGATCAGCCCATAGATCGATCCCAGCGTCAGCCCGTTGATAAGCTGCTGGACAAAGTACTGCATGTGTACATGGCTCCCCTGGAATGTCGCCCATGCAGACGCATTCCTTTTCGTATTTCCCCTAGTCGTAAAGTTTCGAGCCCGGATTGCAACGTCATTTTTCAATCGTCATGCGTGTTTTCGAAGCACGCTGTCCGATTGCCCGTTTTCCATCATCCGGCCCCTGGACTATCGCGGACCCTACCATTGGCATAACGCAATGTCTTTGACGATTCGACTGCATCATGCGCTCCGTTTCGAAGAAATCGCCGTCAAAATTAGGTGATGAAAGGAATCCTTGCGTTTTTGGCACGATCCGTTTTTCAAGCCCTCGCTTTCCGCAAGGTCAGGATTCCCATCACTTGACAACAAATCCATGCGCGAACGGGTCGCGGTCGTCGATGAAGATGGTGTTCAGTCCGGTCATCCGCGCCCAGCCGCCGATAGAGGGAATGATGGCCGGTTTGCCGGCCACGGTGACATCTTTTTCGACCTTGCCCTTGAACAGCGAACCGATGATCGATTCATGGACGAAGCTGTCGCCGGCCTTGAGTTTGCCCTTGGCATGAAGCTGCGCCATGCGCGCCGAGGTGCCGGTGCCGCAGGGCGAGCGGTCGATCGCCTTGTCGCCGTAGAACACGGCATTGCGGGCATCCGCCCCATCCACCGTCGGAGCACCGGTCCACAGCATGTGCGACAGCCGGTTGATGCCCGGGTTCTCAGGATGGACGAAGGAATATTTCTCGTTGAGCCGCTGGCGCACCACCGGGCTCCAGGCGATGAAGTCGCCCGCCGAATAATCGGCCATGTCGCGATAGTTCTTCTGCGGTTCGACGATGGCGTAGAAGTTGCCGCCATAGGCGACGTCGACGGTGATTTCGCCGAGCCAAGGGCATTCAATTGTCAGCCCCTCGGCATGGAGGAAGGACGGCACATTGGTGATGCGCACCTCCTCGACATAGTCGCCGACCTGTTTGTATTCAGCGATGACAAGTCCGGCCGGCGTGTCGAGCCGAAGCACGCCCGGCGTCTTCGGCTTGATCAGACCGTGCTCGATCGCCATCGTCACCGTGCCGATGGTGCCATGGCCGCACATCGGCAGGCAGCCGGAGGTTTCGATGAACAGGATGGCGATGTCGCAATCCTCGCGCGTCGGCGGATAGAGGATCGAACCGGACATCACGTCGTGGCCGCGCGGCTCGAACATCAGGCCGGTGCGGATCCAGTCATACTCGGCCAGAAAATGCGCACGCCGCTCCATCATCGTCGCGCCCTGCAGCAGCGGGCCGCCCCCAGCGACCAGCCGCACCGGATTGCCGCAGGTGTGGCCGTCTATGCAGAAGAAGGATTTCTTGGCCATGACGCTCCTCGAAAATCAAAACCCGAAAATATCAAAATCGTTGCGGACTGAAGGGGGCCAGTTCGATCGGTGGAGTCTGCCCCAGGACAAGATCCCTGATCAACCGTCCGGTGGCCGCCGCCTGGGTCAGGCCGAGATGGCCATGGCCGAAGGCATAGACCACCGACCGCCTTCCCGGCGCGCCGCCGATGACGGGCACTGAATCCGGCAGCGAGGGGCGGAACCCCATCCATTCGCGCCCACCCGAGGGATCGAGCCCCGGCAGGAATTTCTGCGCCTTCTGCAGCAGCGCCTTAGACCTGGCATAATTGGGCCGCCGCTCGATGCCGCCGAGTTCGACGGCGCCACCGACACGCAGGCCCGTTGCGAGCGGCGTGACGACGAAGCCATGGCCGGAGAAGATCAGCATCCGCTTCACGTCGAAGGCACTCGTCGGCAACGTAGTGTTATAGCCGCGCTCGGTCTCCAGCGGAATGCGATCGCCGAGTTGCTTCGCCAGCAGATGCGACCATGCGCCTGCTGCGACGACGAGGTGTCGCGCCTGTCTGGTCGTGCCGTCTGCCAATGTCAGCGTCGCACCATCCTGATCCGCCGCGACTTGGCCGATCCGGGCCATCTCAAAGCGGGCACCCTTGCTTTGTGCGTAGGCCCACACCGCCTTGCCCAGCAGTTTCGGGTCGGCGACCGTCTTCCATCCCGGCACGAACGTGCCTTTGATGAAGCGCGGCGACAGCCCCGGCTGCAAGGCGGCCAGCTCCTCGCCCTCGACATGGCGGAAACCGATGCCGAAACGCTCACGCGCCGCCCAGCCGGGCAGCCCGGCCTGGAACTCGGCTTCGCTTTCATAGAGCTCGAGCGAGCCATCCTCGCGCAGCATCGACCGCGTGCCGGAGCGATCGAGCAGGCCCATCCACTCCGCCTCGGCGAGCTTCATCATGCCCGCCTGAGCAGCAAGGCTCACCTCGTATTTTCCCAGCGCACCGGCGCGCCAGAAGCGGACCAGCCAGGGCAGAAGCTTCGGCAGATAGGCGGGCGGAATGCTGAGCGGGCCAAGCGGATCGGCCAGCCATTTCGGCAGCTGCCGGATCATGCCCTTGTGGGCCAGCGGCAGCACATCGGAAAAGGCAAAGGCGGCGGCGTTGCCGGAGCTCGTCTCCTCGCAAATGCCTGTGCGGTCGAAGACGGTGACCCGGCGTCCGGCCTCGGCGAGAGACGCAGCGGCACAGATGCCGATGATGCCGCCACCGATGATGGCGATGTCGATTGGAACATCGCTATTCATCGTTGTACGTCACCCCCTGCATGCATGTCCCAGTCTCCGCCCCGCTCGCTTCATACCAGCTCAGAACTGCGGCAGCTTCGGCCGCACGGCGAGCGCATCCTTGACGATCTTCTCGACAGCCTTGCGGCGCTCGCCAGACAGCGGCTGCCGCGGCATGCGAACGCGGTCATTTGTGTTGATCGCGAACACTTCGGCAAGCTTGATGTTTTGGACCAGGTAAGTCGAGACATCGAGATCGAGCAGCGGCCGGAACCAGCGGTAGATGGCGAGCGCCTCCTCGCGGCGGCCCTGCTTCATCAGCTGGAAGATGGCGACGGTCTCGCGCGGGAAGGCTGTGACCAGTCCCGCCACCCAGCCGATGGCGCCGACCGAGAGCGCCTCGAAGGCCAGATTGTCGACGCCGGTGAACAGGTCGTAGCGAGTGCCCAGGCGATTGATGATCTCGGTCGAACGACGGATGTCGTCGGAGGATTCCTTGATCGCGACAAAGCGCTTGTCCGACGCTAGCTCCTCCATCTGGTCGACGGTGACGTCGACGCGGTAGGCAAGCCGGTTGGAGTAGATCATGACCGGCAGGTCGCCCGCCTGCGCGACCGCGCGCAGCGCCGCGACCGTCTCTTCCGCATTGGTGTGGTAGATCGGGCTCGGCACGACCATGAGGCCATTGGCGCCTTCTTTGGCGGCGCGCTTGGCGATGCTGGCCGCCTCGCGTGTGCCGGCCTCGTTGACGGTCAGCAGCACCGGCTTCTTGCCGGCGACCTTCTGTGCGGTCTTCAGCACCTCGATCTTCTCGTCGGGCGACAGCATCGGCCCCTCGCCGAGCGATCCGCAGACGATGATGCCGTCGCAGCCGGCCTCCATCTGCAGGCTGAAGCAGCGCTCCATCTCGGCATGATCGAGACGATCATCCGCGGTGAATTTGGTCGTGACGGCAGGGAAAACTCCGGTCCACATGATCATCTCTCCATCTGATATATCAGCGGTATATCTATTAACAAACCCGCTGTCAATGCGGATTCCGTTATGATATATTCAAGATATATCAGGAGAGCGCATTTGATATCCATGGCAGCAAGCCTCCCGGCAGAGCCGGCCGCGACCAGGGCCTACCATGTGCTCGAGCACATGATCGTCACGCTCGAACTGGCCCCGGCAAGCTTCGTCACCGAGGGCGCTCTGATCGACAGGCTCGGGCTTGGCAGGACACCGGTGCGCGAAGCGATCCAGCGGCTGGCATGGGAAGGGCTGCTCGACGTCAGGCCGCGCGCCGGCATCGCCATCGCCCCGCTCCATCCCGGCGACTGGTTGCGCGTCCTCGATGCGCGTCGCGGCGTCGAGGTGGTGCTCGCCCGCTCGGCCGCCCGCTTCGTCACCCGCGAAGCCGCCGACCTGTTTCACGAAGCAGCGCTTGCCATGCAGAAGGCGGTGATCTCGGGTAATGTGCTTGCCTTCATCCAGGCCGACAAGGCACTCGACGAAGCGCTGGCGCTGGCTGCCGACAATCCCTTCGCCGCCCGTCTGGCCGCCCCCTTGCAGACCCATAGCCGCCGCTTCTGGTTCCGCTACAAGGCCGAGACCGGCCTTGCCGAATCCGCCGAGCACCATGTCGCGCTGATCCGCTCGATCCTTGCCGGCGACGAGGAGGCCGCGGCCAAGGATGCCAAACGCCTGATGGCGCTACTGCGCGGCCACGCGGAGACGGCCGCCACGCGCTGAACGTCCTTTTATATCCGGTGCGCTTTCGTCGCCGGCGCTTCCTCGAAGCTCGGGTCAAGTCCCGGGCAAGGCAGCCGCCGCCATCAACGGACCGTCTCAGCCTTCGCCTGCCGTGATGACGCAGCTCTGACCATGCGTGTCGGTGGCAAGAATTGTCCAGGTGCCCTGGTCGGAGACGAATATCTCAAGAATCAGGCTCGGGTTGACCAGGCCGCGCGCCGCCTCGCTTTCGTGGAATTTTTCGCCGAGCGCTTTGATCATATCCGCACGGGCCGCGCATTGCGCCGCCAGCGCCGGGACGGCGGGAAACGCAGAAATTGCCACGAAAAATAGCGTTGCCACAAGACGGGTCATCTGACACCTCCTTGCGCCAGACGATGTCCCCGAAGCTGTCGCCAGCGCCGTTGCTTGATCTGCCGTACCTCCTTGCGGCAGGACTGCAGACCAAGACGGCAGAGGCCTACTTGGTTCCATCACATTAGCGTTCAAGCGGATAGGGTCGCGGCCGGATTGCAAAAAAACGCCCGGGCGCGAGCGCCCGGGCCTTAATCCAAATCAATTTGTTGTCCGGTCAATTCATCGTCGGGATGACGAATTCGGCACCATCCTTGATGCCGGACGGCCAGCGCGAGGTCACCGTCTTGGTCTTGGTGTAGAAGCGGAACGCGTCCGGGCCGTGCTGGTTGAGATCGCCGAACGAAGATGCCTTCCAGCCGCCGAACGTGTAATAGGCGATCGGCACCGGGATCGGCACGTTGACGCCCACCATGCCGACCTGGACACGGCTTGCAAAGTCGCGCGCGGCATCGCCGTCACGGGTGAAGATGGCGACGCCATTGCCCATCTCGTGATCGTTGGCGAGCTTGATCGCGCTCTCATAGGTCGGGGCGCGCACAACAGAGAGCACCGGCCCAAAGATCTCTTCCTTGTAGATACGCATGTCCGCGGTCACGTTGTCGAACAGGCAGCCACCCATATAGTAGCCGTCTTCATAGCCCTGCATGGAGAAGCCGCGGCCGTCGACGACCAGCTTGGCGCCTTCCTTGACGCCGGTATCCACGTAGCCCTTGACCCGTTCCAATGCCTGCGCCGTCACCAGCGGGCCGAAATCGGCGGAAGAGTCCGTCGAAGGACCGACCTTCAGGCTCTCGACGCGCGGGATCAGCTTTTCCATCAGCCGGTTGGCGGTATCGTTGCCGACCGGGACGGCGACCGAGATCGCCATGCAGCGCTCGCCGGCCGAGCCGTAGCCGGCACCGATCAGCGCATCGACGGTCTGGTCCATGTCGGCATCGGGCATGATGATCATGTGGTTCTTGGCACCGCCGAAGCACTGCACGCGTTTGCCGGCGGCCGTGCCGCGCGAATAGATGTAATGGGCGATCGGCGTCGAGCCGACAAAGCCGATGGCCTTGATATCGGGATCGTCGAGGATGGCGTCGACCACGTCCTTGTCGCCATTGACGACGTTGAGGATGCCTGCCGGCAGGCCGGCTTCGAGGAACAGTTCGGCGATACGCATCGGCACGCCGGGATCGCGTTCCGACGGTTTCAGGATGAAGGCGTTGCCGCAGGCGATGGCCGGCGCGATCTTCCACAGCGGGATCATCGCCGGGAAGTTGAACGGCGTGATGCCGGCGACGACGCCGAGCGGCTGGCGCATCGAATAGACGTCGATGCCGGGGCCGGCGCCGTCGGTGAATTCGCCCTTCATCATGTGCGGTGCGCCGATGCAGACCTCGACCACTTCGAGGCCGCGCTGGATGTCGCCCTTGGCGTCGGCGATCGTCTTGCCGTGCTCGCGCGCCAGGATGTCGGCCAGTTCGTCATAGTCGCGCGCGACCAGTTCGAGAAACTTCATCAGCACGCGTACGCGGCGCTGCGGGTTGGTCGCGGCCCATTTCGGCTGCGCTGCCTTGGCATTCTCGACCGCCGCGCGCAGTTCCGCCTGCGAGGCCAACGCCACCGTGCCGCGCACGGAGCCGTCCATCGGCTGCATGACATCCTGCTTGCGGCCGCTGGTCCCGGCGACATGCTTGCCGCCAATGAAATGACCATAGTCAATCATGATTTCTCTCCCTGTTTGTGATGCTGCATTGTCCGCCTTTGGCCGGCGGATGGCAACGCGAGTGAGAACGCAACCGTTGTGCGGAGAATAGATAACGATTGACGAGCGAGCATCAATTCCCGCAAATGGTGGGATGCAATTGCTGCCGTGCGGATTGAGAGATTGAGTTCCACCACAGAACGCAGCGTCGATAATTGTCATCTGGACCCTCCCCATGAACTGGGATGACGTCCGCATCTTCCTCGCCGTGGCGCGCGCAGGCCAGATCCTTGGCGCCGCCAAACGGCTGGAGCTCAACCACGCCACCGTCTCACGCCGCATCGCCGCACTCGAGGAAGCGCTGCGGACAAAGCTGTTTCGCCGCTTGACCACCGGCAGCGAGCTGACGCCCGCCGGCGAGCGTTTTCTCGACATTGCCGAGCGCATGGAGGGCGACATGATCGCCGCGCGCTCGACCATTTCAGGCGAAGGCGACGACGTTTCCGGCACGGTGCGCATCGGCGCGCCTGATGGTTTTGGTGTCGCCTTCCTGGCCAAGCGCCTCGGCGAACTGACCGCCCTGCACCGCGAGCTGACGATCCAGCTTGTGCCGGTGCCGCGCTCCTTTTCCTTGTCGCGCCGCGAGGCGGACATCGCCATCACCGTCGAGCGGCCGACAGAAGGCCGGCTGGTGGCGGGAAAGCTGGTCGACTACTCGCTCGGCCTGTTTGCCTCGTGCGCTTATGCTGAAGCGCATGGCTTGCCCAAAACCGCCGCCGAGCTCGGCCAGCACACGCTGATCGGCTACGTACCCGACCTCATCGTCAGTCCCTCGCTCGACTATGCGGGCGAATTCAGCGCCGACTGGCGCACCAGTTTCGCCATCTCCTCCGCACTCGGCCAGGCCGAGGCGGTGCGCTCGGGCGCCGGCATCGGCATCCTGCACACCTTCGTCGCCCGCTCGATGCCGGAATTGGTATCCGTCGATGTGGTCGCGCCGATCCGCCGTGCCTACTGGCTGGTCTATCACGAATCGGTCAGGCCGCTGCGCCGCGTCCAGATCGTCGCCAGCTTCATCACCAAGATGGTGGAGCGGGAGCGGAGCCTATTTGTTTAGCCGTGCCGCCTTTTCCTTGCCACAAAACCGGCCAGAATGGCATCAGGCGTGCAGCCGCCGCGTAGAGACGATCCCTTAGAAAGCTGGCGCGGATAGACATGCGAGCCGTTCTTGCCATCCTGCCGCTGCTTTTCGTTTCCGCTTGCGCCAACCCGTGGACGAAGGTCCCGGAGGCCGAGCTGCCCAAGCCGATCCGCTACGCCATGGCGCGGCCTTCGCCTTTCGTCCTGGGCAATTATTGCGGCCCTGGCACCCGCACCGGCGATCTATCGGCCCGGCCGGCCGACCGCCTCGACGCGGTCTGCCAGACGCATGATGCCTGCTATATCGCCCGCCACAACCATTGCGACTGCGACGGCACCCTGGTCGCCTCGGCGAAAGCGATCCGCGACGACAAGACAACGCCACGCAAAATGCGCGGCGAGGCCGAACTGTTGATCGCCACCTTCGCCATTCCCGTCTGCAAGGTCTTCCCGCAGGGCTTCATGCCGCCGCGCGATCCCGCGCAATTGAGCGCCCTGAAGGCCGGAGCGCCCGGGTGAAGGGTCGCGCATCCATCGCCATCGTTCTGTTCGGGCTGGCTGTCATTGCCGGCTGTGCCGGCGCTGGCCGCAATGCCTGCGATCTCCTGCAAGGCCAGAGCGCTTGCGCGCGACCCGCGCTCTCCGCCGAGACAGCTGGGCCGCGGATCGCCACCGCGCAGTTTTTCGGTGACGCCGGTACGAACGACTACGAAAAACGGTTCCTGGCGCTGCTCGCCCATCACCAGCTCGGCGCCATGGACCGCGCCAACGGCACCGGCCCTTTCGGTCACGACCGCCATGAGATCCGCAACAGCGATTTCCAGGCGACCTACCGGACACTGCAGCAACTGGCCGGGCCGGTTGCCGAAACGCATCTGCCGCCGGCCGGCGCCAACAGCGGCGAGGCTCATTTCGACGGACGCTGGCGGGTGTCGCGGCAGACACTCTACATCGATGCGGCTGCGCGGCCCTCGGCGCCCAGGATCTTCGATTTCTCCGGCCTGCAGGCGCGCAGCGTCGAGGTCGTGCTGCGCCAGGCCGGCAAGCAACCGGCCGACATCGAGGGCATCTGCGACGGCACGCTGGCGATCCGTGCCGGCGGCGGTTCACGCACCATCGCCATGGGCACGGCATTCCGTTTTCGCCTGTCCGGCGAGGACGACACGGTCAGCCTGTTTCCGAGTGACGGCCTGAACCGCTGCACCGCAAGGATCCGCTCCAGCCTTGCCCCGGCCGGCGCGCCGCTCACCATTCGGCGCGAAGAGGCCGCCGATCCGGCTCTCGCCGCCTTCGACAGTCGCTACGAGCGTTGCACGACGCCTAACCCCACCGGCCTCGATGCGCTCAGCCGCGCCTTCTATGCCAGCCGCTGGCTGTCGCAGACCTGCGCCTTGCCGATCGGAAAGCCGCGCCTGCTGCGCAAATCGCGCGATGGCTTCAACGCCAAGGTCGAGGCGCTGATAGGGGCGCCGCTGTCCGACAGCGCCATCGACAAGGGCGACCCGGAGCTGCCGCTCGACTTCTCCAGGGCGCCAAGGCTGAAGCTGATCTACCTGTCGTCGCTGGAGTTCAAGGCCGACTTCTCCGGCCGCATCATCGAACGGCTGATCCGCCACCATGCAGCCCTCGGCACCAAGGTGCGCATCCTGGTCACCGACGTGCTGGAGCGCGACAAGGACGACGCCCTGCTGCATCGGCTGGCGGCCGAATTCCCCAATGTCCAATTGCAGGAATATCGCTGGCGGGCGGACCATGGTGCGCCGATCGACGAGCAGATTTCACAACTGCACAAGGTCCATCACGTCAAGATGCTGGCGACGCTTGCCGACGATCCACGGCGGTCGCGCGCCATCATCGGCGGCCGCAACATCCATGACGGCTTCCTGTTCCACCAGCCGATCGATCTGTCGCGCTATCCAGACCTTGAGCAATACGGCAAGACCGACGGGCTCTCGCTGAACTACTATTCGAACTGGAGCGACTTCGACATCGAGTTCGCCGATCCGGCCACGGTCGAAATGCTGGCTGCGCATCTTTCGACAGTGTGGCTGCGCGACGCCGACACCAATCTGGCGCGCCCCTTCTCCATTCCGGTCCGGTCCGACGGCGCCCGCCCGTCAGGCACGGCACGACACTTCATTTCGGTGCCCTACGAGGACGGCCATGCGCTGGAGGACTATTTCGTCGAACTGGTCGACGCTGCCCAGCACCATATCCAGATCGTCAATCCCTACCTCAACCTGACGCCCAAGCTTGCCCAGGCTGTTGACCGGGCGCTCGCCCGCGGCGTCAGGATCGACATTGTCGGCCGCATCGATCTCAAGGGCGATATCGGCGGCAAGTTTCTCACCGCGCTCAACAAGCTGTTCGTCGAGAAATATGGCGACCGCATCAACATCCGCGAATTCAAGGCGCCTGACGTGGTGCTGCATTCCAAGATCATGATGATCGACGAAAGGTTGGTCGCCATCTCGTCGGTCAATCTCAACAACCGCAGCTTCTTCCACGACAGTGAGAACGGCATGATGGTGCTCGATCCGGCCTTCTACACCAGGATGAAGCCGATCTATGACGACTATGTCGCCCACTCCAATCCGGTCGCCACCAATGTGACGATCCCATGGGCCTATCGGCTGCTGTTCGACGAGGACTGGGTCCGGCAGGCATTCTGACCCTCTACCGTAGATAGCGCTCCTGCGCGAGGTCGCGAACGTCGATGTCAGGCACCCGGCTGGAGATGATGTCGGCCAGAACCTTGCCCGAGCCACAAGCCATGGTCCAGCCGAGCGTGCCGTGGCCGGTGTTGAGATAGAGATTGGAAAGCTCGGTGCGGCCGATCAGCGGCGGACCATCCGGCGTCATCGGCCGCAGCCCGCACCAGAACGTCGCGTCCCGCATGGCGCCGGCGCCCGGAAAGAGATCGCCAACCGAGTGTTCCAGCGTGCGCCGCCGCGATTCGTGCAGCCTGAGGTCGAAGCCGGAAATCTCGGCCGTACCACCAACCCGGATGCGGTCGCCGAGCCGGGTGATCGCCACCTTGTAGGTCTCGTCCATCACCGTCGACACCGGTGCCGCGGCGGCGTCCTTGATCGGCACGGTGATCGAATAGCCCTTGACCGGATAGACCGGGATCGGCCGCTTCACCCGGCGCATGAAACCTGCCGAATAACTGCCCAGCGCCATCACATAGGCGTCGGCGGTTTTCCAGCCCTTGCTGGTGCTGAGATTGGCGATGCGGTTGCGGCTGCGGATGACGCGCCAGATCGTCACGTCGTACTCGAACTTGACGCCACGGGCCACACAGAGTTCGGCCAGCCTGTCGGTGAACATCTTGCAGTCGCCGGTCTCGTCGTGCGGCAGCCTGAGGCCGCCGACGAACTTTTCGCGCACCCCGGCAAGGCCAGGCTCAGCCGCGATGCAGCCGTCCTGGTCGAGGGTCTCGTAAGGCACGCCATACTTCTTCAGCACCTCGACATCTCCGCCGGTGCCGTCAAGCTGCTTTTGCGTCCGGAACAGCTGCAGCGTGCCCTGGGTGCGCTCGTCATAGGCGATGCCGGTCGCTTCGCGTAGCGCCTTCAGCGTGTCGCGGCTGTATTCGGCGAGCGGCACCATGCGCGCCTTGTTGATCGCATAGCGCTCGGCGGTGCAGTTGCGCAGCATCTTGATCAGCCATGTCCACATATGCGGGTCGAAGGCCGGCCGCACCACCAGCGGGCCATGCTTCATCAGCAGCCATTTGATCGCCTTCAGCGGAATGCCGGGTCCGGCCCAGGGCGAGGCGTAGCCGGGCGAAATCTCGCCGGCATTGGCGAAGCTGGTTTCCAGCGCCGGGCCTTTCTGGCGATCGAGAACCGTCACCTCGTGGCCGGCCTCGGCAAGAAAGTACGCCGTGGTCACTCCGATGACGCCGCCGCCCAGCACCATGATCTTCATCGTTCACTCCTTGCCGCGCCGCACGCCCTTGAGGACGCCTGGACGCGGCCGTATTTCCGATTTGCGCACGATCCCCAGCGAAAATCGATGCCGACTTTCGGGATCATGCAGTGTTGCCTGTTCACGCCGCCGTGGGACCGGGGTCGTCATCCCCTGTCTGCCGCATTCCGGCCCTTTCGCCAAGGGGCCGCCAATCGGCTGCGGCGCTGTAGACGAGGGTGAGCCCATGCGGCCGTCGCGCCTCGTCTCGGGATTTCTCCCTGACGGCACGCCGCGCGGCCTCCGGCTGGTAGAGCACGGTCGCGATCAGGACCGACTCCCGCCTGCCGTCGGCCTGTTCGATCCATGCAGTCTGACCCTCGGCCATGCCGAGCATGCAAAGCCCCCGCCTTGTCATGATCGACAGGCTGGAGCCGACCGGACCGTGCACCTCATTCTGCACCAGAGTTCGGGTCTCGGCAGGGCCGGCATCGACACGAAACACCAGCCTGCTGTTCAGCGTCACGATATCGGATCCGACCGAATCGATCGCGACGACCTCGGCTTTGGAAAGCTTCTCTTCAAGCATTGGAACAATCGGATCCGCGAAAGCCCGCCAACGCTCCAACATGATCTCGAGGACGGCGAAGTCCTTCGTCGTCAGCCGGAAATTCGCGCCTGTCATCGCCGTCTCCATGCTCAGGACCCTTCCCGCCCGCAGGCCGGCGCATCGACCGCTTCGATGGTCGCCGACAGTTCCCGGCCGCCACGGCTGCTCCAGCACACTGTCTGCCCGATCGACGCGCCGATAAGCGCCGTCCCCATCGGCGTCAGCACCGAGATCCTGTTTTCACTGATGTCTGCTTCGCCGGGATAGACCAGCGTGATGCGCTGGGTGTGGCCGCCATCGTTGCGGATTGTCACCGTCGAACCCATCCGCACCACGTTGGCCGGCATGGAAGCCGCTGCCGTCACGAAGGCACGGTCCATCTCCGAAAGCAGTTCTTCGGCCGTCTCGGGCACGCGGTCGAGCGACGCCCGCGCCAGGCCCGTCAGCCGGTGGTGGTCGGCATCGCTGACCAGAAGCCGGCTCGGTGGACGCAATCCTGTTGCATGTTGCATGGCAAACCTCATGACTTGGCGCATCCAACAGACGCGCGCCTGCCGCCGCACAAACGGTGGCTTGATGAAAGCCGGCAGCCGCGAAGCTGTCTGGCTCGGGAATGATGATGTCAGGTAGAAATGCCCCGGTTCGGACGGACGCCAAAAGGCGGCCGCGCCGGGGCTACGATCCCGCGATCGGGCAGACCCGGAACAAGGTTCTGATATAAGCG
>NZ_RZQY01000002.1:0-33985 GCF_003998575.1 Mesorhizobium sp. M7A.F.Ca.CA.001.10.2.1
GTCGTGACCGGTCTCGGCTCGCCGAGCTACGACGTGCATGCCGCCGGCGACCGCAACGACAACTACTATCTCTGGGGCGCCATGGGGGGTGCTGCGCTGATCGGCCTCGGGCTTGCCCAGGCCCAACCCGACAAGCGGGTCATGGTGATCACCGGAGATGGCGAACAGCTGATGGCGTTCGGTTCGCTGGCGACGATCTCGGTGGCGCGGCCGAAAAATCTCGACCTGATCGTGCTCGACAATCAGCATTTCGGCGAGACCGGCATGCAGTCCAGCCATACCGGCAAGGGCATTGGTTTCGACAAGGTCGCGGCCGCTTGCGGTTTTTCGAAGACCGCCGAGCTGCGTACGCTGGAGGAGGTCGACATGCTCTGTGGAGAACTTCGGCGCCCGGCCGACGGTCCGCGCCTTTTCGTGCTGAAAATCACCGCCGAGAACCTGCCGCGCTCGCTGCCGCCGCGCGACGCGGTCGAGGTCAAGAACCGTTTTCGCGCCCATCTGGGCTTTGCCACCTGTTGAGGACCGATATGGCGCTGGTTAGTTTCCAGAACACGGTCGGCGGTCGGTTGCAATCGACAGCCGATACATTCGAGAGCCATGATCCGTTCACCGGCAGGCCCTGGGCGCTGATCCCGCGTGGAGGAGCGAGCCAGGTGGACGCCGCCGTGGCGTCCGCGAAGGCAGCATTCCGGTCGAAGGAATGGGCCGGCATCACGCCGACCGCGCGGGGCAAGCTGCTCGTGCGGCTGGCCGATCTGATCGCCGAGAACGTAGATCGTATTGCCGCCATCGAGACGCGCGACAATGGCAAGCTGCTCACCGAAATGACGGCACAGCTGCGCTATATCCCGGAATGGTTCCGCTATTTCGGCGGTCTTGCCGACAAGATCGAAGGGTCGGTGCTGCCGATCGACAAGGCTGGCATGTTCGCTTTCACCCGCCACGAGCCGCTGGGTGTCATTGCAGCGATCGTGCCCTGGAATTCGCCGCTTTTACTTCTGACATGGAAGCTCGCGCCGCTGCTGGCGGCAGGCAACACTGTCGTCATCAAACCGTCGGAACACGCCTCGGCCTCGACGTTGGAGTTCGTGAAACTGTTTGCGCGGGCAGGCTTCCCGCCCGGCGTGGTCAACACCGTTACCGGCATGCCGCTTGATGTCGGCGCGCCACTCGTCTCTCATCCCGACGTCGCCAAGATCGCCTTCACTGGTGGTGAGCCTGGCGGGATCGCGGTCTATCGGGCGGCTGCCGAACAGCTAAAGACCGTCACGCTGGAGCTCGGCGGCAAATCGGCCAACATCGTCTTCGACGACGCCGATATCGAGAGCGCGGTCAACGGCGCGATCTCAGGCATCTTCGCGGCCAGCGGCCAGACCTGCATCGCGGGTTCGCGGCTGCTGGTGCATCGCAAAATCCACGACCGGTTCGTGGAAGGCGTCATAACGCTGGCGGCCAGCGCTCGATTGGGCAATCCGGCGCTGCAAGAGACGCAGGTCGGGCCGATCACCACGCAAGCCCAGCGCGAGAAGGTGCTGTCCTATCTCGGCATCGCGCGCCGCGAGGGTGCGCTTTGCGTGCTGGGCGGCGGCAAGCCGGCCTCGGGTGAATTGGCCGAGGGCTGGTTCGTCGAGCCCACCATCTTCACCGGCGTGAACAACACCATGCGGATCGCGCGTGAGGAGGTGTTCGGGCCGATCCTGTCCGTCATCCCCTTTGACGACGAGGACGAGGCCTTCGCCATTGCCAATGACAGCCCCTATGGGCTGGCGGCGGGAATATGGACCAGCGACATGGGCAGGGCGCTGCGCGGCGCGGCCGCGATGGAAGCGGGGATGGTCTGGATCAATTCATACCGTGCCGTCTCCTACATGGCGCCCTTCGGCGGCTACAAGAGGAGCGGTATCGGGCGCGAAAGCGGGCAGGACGCCATCAATTCCTATCTGCAGACCAAGACGGTGTGGATAGACACCGCCGGCAAGACCGCCAATCCCTTCGTTATCCGCTAGGCTAGGCTTCGGTGGGAGAATCCCCATTCCTAGCCAAGCTCGGCCCATGCTCCCTGAGACGGTGGCCGACTTACAAATGATCGAAGGATTGGACATGAGACAGGCAGGCAAGGTGGTGGTTGTCACAGGCGCGGCGCGCGGCATCGGACGCGCTTGCGCGGAACGCTTTTTGGCCGAAGGCGCGAAGCTCGTGCTCGGCGACATCGATGCCGTGGAGTTAAAAAAATGTGCCGCTGAAATCGGTACCACCGACAGCGTCCTGGCGGTCGTCACGGATGTCAGCAAGAAGGACCAGGTCGATGGGCTGATTGCAGCGGCGGTGGCGAAGTTCGGCCGTGTCGACATCATGGTCAACAATGCCGGCATCGCTCCGGTCCAGGACTTTCTCGACATCACAGAGGCGGACTACGACAGGGTTCTCGCCGTCAATCTGAAGGGCGCGTTCATGGGCACCCAGGCCGCAGCCCGCCAGATGATCGCGCAGGGTGGAGGCGGCGTCATCATTAACATGTCGTCGATCAATTCGGGCCTCGCCAACCCGCGTGTCGCCACCTACGCGATCTCCAAGGGCGGCATGAACCAGGTCACCAGCACCGCCGCCGTCGCCTTCGCTCCCCATGGCATCCGCGTGGTCGGTGTCGGCCCGGGCACCATCGCCACGGACATGGTCATGGACGGGACATTCATCGATTCGGAAGAAATGAGACGGGCAGTCCTTTCGCGTACACCGCTCGGGCGCCTCGGCACGGCAGCCGAGATCGCCTCGGTCGTGGCATTCCTGGCCAGCGACGACGCTTCCTACATCACCGGCGAGACGATCTACCCCGACGGGGGGCGCCGCGTTCTGAACTATACGGTCCCGATCAAGGAGTGAGAAGAATGGGGAGTGACGACATGGGCAATTTCGACAAGCTGCATCACATCTGCATCGTCGTGCACGATATCGACAAGGCGCAGGCCTATTATGACTCCATCGGCATCGGGCCATGGGAGTCCTATCCGCCGCTGGCCGAATACGAAGAACTCCAGGTCCCAAGCCCCGAGGGTTTCAAGGCGATGCAATACCGGATTTGCAACTTGCCGAACGTTCAGCTGCAACTGTGCGAGCCGAACGGCGATCCTTCACCGCAGCGGATTCATCTCAATGGCAAGGGTGAAGGCGTCTTCCATATCGGCTTCGAGGTTCGTGATGCGGATGCAGCCGAGGCCAAGGCGCAGGACGACGGGCTTCCCGTGCTGATGCGCGGGCGCCGGGAAAACCGCACCGGCTTCACCTATTACGATACGGCCGACAAGGCGGGCGTGATCCTGCTGACCCGGGCGACCAATCTGCCCGGCAAATGATCTTCGCGCGAAGGATTGGGGCTGGACAAGGAGACGGGGCGACTGATCAGCTGCCCCGCAATTCCTCAAGCCGGTCGACCAGGAATTTGCCGCTGGTGATGATATGCATTTCCAAAAGGCCGACGGCGCGCAGCGTATCCTTGGCTTCGCACAGGTCGATGAGTTGCCAGTGGTCGCGGTCGGACTGTGCCTGGATCTCGGTGAGCGTCACCATCATGCGCGTGTAGCGTTCCAGCTGCTGATAGATGCGCCCGACCAGTTCGATCGTCGCCTTGCGGCCGGACGGCGCGTAGAGCGCGGCGTGGAAGTTCCAGTTGAGCTGGTTCGAATACTCGCCGGTCTTGCCCTGCTCCTGGTGCTGCTTTGCACGCTCGCGGGCCAGCGCGAGGTCGGCCTCCGTCATCCTTGGAATGGCGAGGGCCAGTAGCCATGTTTCGATCCGGGCCCGCAATTCGTAGAGCTCGAGGATCTCGTCCAGGGAAATGGAGGTGACGACGGCGCCCTTGTGGGAAACCAGCGTGACGAAGCCTTCCGAATGAAGCTGATGCAGCGCCTCTCGCACCGGAATTCGGCTGACGCCGAACTCGGTGGCCAGATGCTCCTGCCGCAGCTGAAAGTTGGCCTCGTATTCGCCGATCAGGATCTTCTGCCTGATGGCATCGGCGACCTGGGTCGAGATGGTTTTCTTCTGTACGAGCATGAATCAGCCTGAGGCGGCCGCCGTGTTTGTTGACTGGCGCCGTGTTGATTGAAGAAGTGGACGCATAGCACCGTTGTCACCGCGATGCCATGTCGCCCGTTTCGCTTCAGTAGACATGTTCCTCGATAGGTTGATTGCCAGCGATCCGTTCGTAGCGGAAGGCCGACAGGTCGACAGAGCGGTACTCGCCATAGGCAATGAGATCACTGACGCCCGACCCGGTCGCCGCTGCATGCATCATGCCGTGGCCGCTGAAGCCGGTAGCCAGGACAAAGTTCGAAACCTCGGGATGCCGGCCGATGATGCCGCTGTGGTCGAAGGTGTTGTATTCGTAGAGCCCCGCCCAGGCGCGCAGCATGCGCAATTGCTCAAACCCGGGCACGCGATGGGCGAGCGCCGGCCAGATCAACTCGTCGAACAGGTCGTAATCCACATCCAGGCCAAAATCGTCCGGCTCGTTCTCGCGCACCGGCGGAATACCGCACAGGAAGAGCTGGCCTTCCGGCCGCAGCCAGAAGCCGCTCGTGTCGAAGACGAAGGGGCAGTTTTCGATCGTTGCCGGCGTTTCGAAGACGAAGACGCAGCGCTTGCTCGGGACAACCGGCAGTTCGGCGCCGGCCATCCTGGCGATGCCCGCGCTCCACGGTCCGGCCGCGTTGATCACCGTGCCGGCGGCAAGCCGGTCGCCATTGTCGAGCACCACTTCGCCGACCTTTTGGGGAGACGCCATGGTCAGTCCGGTCACCGTCGCGGCAAGATAGTCCACGCCCTGCGTGCGCGCCTTGCGGCGAAAGGCCTGCATCAGGCCGGGGCCGTCGAACCAGCCTTCGCTGCCAAGGCCGAGCGAGCCAAGGGCGAGATCGTCCGTGTTGAGCCACGGGAAGCGTCGTGCCAGATCGACCTGCTCGATCAGTTCGGCGTCGACGCCCATGCCGCGCTGAACGCGGTTCTTGGCACGCTGCGCGTCTGCCCGCTCGGGTGTCGCCAGCACGAGGTAACCGGGCTCATGCAGGCCGATGTCGGCCAACTCGTCGCCGATGGCAAGCCGCGTCTTTACCTGGCGCAGGAAGTCGATGCTGAACTTCGACATGGCAATGTTGGGCGCCGTGCCGAACTGCTGGCGGATGGCGCTGGTCGACAAGGAAGACGAGGAGGCCGTGTAGTAGGGGTCCCGCTCGATCACCGCAATACTGCCATCGAAATCCGGATTGGCTGACAGGAAATAGGCGATCGAGCTGCCGACAACGCCGCCGCCGACGATCACCACATCATAGTTCGTGCCCATTCCAATCGTGTTCCCTATCTCGAATGTCATACGCGGCGATGAAGGATTGGATACTTTCCTCTATCGACCCACCACTGGAATGAGACATAACCCGGTCTTCGATGCAGAAAAAGGGGTTTGACGCGAAAATCAGAATACATTATCCAATTTTCACCAGATATCACCTGCCCGGCAACGTCGCGGCAGCCATGACGAGGATTTCCCGTGGGCCTCATCGCTCCCCGTCTTGACGTCATCAAGCCAAGCCCCAGCATGGCGGTCACCGCGCGGGCAATCGAAATGCGCTCGGCCGGCATCGACGTCATCAGCCTGAGCGCCGGCGAGCCGGATTTTCCAACGCCTCCGCACATCGTCGAGGCGGCCTACGAGGCGATGCGCAGGGGTGAAACGCGCTATACGGCGGTCGACGGCACCGCCGCGCTGAAGAAGGCGGTGGCCGGGAAATTCAGGCGCGAGAACGGCCTCGATTACAAGCCTTCGCAAATCAGCGTCGCGGGTGGCGCAAAGCAGATCATCTACAACGCCCTGCTGGCAACGCTGGCCCCCGGTGACGAGGTGGTCGTCCCCGCGCCCTATTGGGTTTCCTACACCGACATCGTCCTGCTCGGCGAAGGCAAGCCCGTGGTCGTTCCTTGCACGGAGGCGCAGGGCTTCAAACTGACACCGCAAGCCCTGCGAGCCGCGATCACCGGGCGCACCAAATGGCTGCTGCTCAACACGCCTTCCAATCCGACTGGCGCCGTCTACAGCCCCGACGAACTTGCCGGCCTGGCCGGGGTGTTGCTCGATCACCCGCATGTGCACGTTCTGACCGACGACATCTACGAGCATATCCTGTTCGATGGACGTACCTTCCATACCATCGCCGGCGTCGAGCCGAGGCTGAAGGACCGTACGCTGACAGTGAATGGCGTGTCGAAGGCCTATGCCATGACCGGCTGGCGGATCGGCTATGCCGGCGGGCCGGAACCGCTGATCCGCGCCATGGCCACCGTGCAGAGCCAAAGCACGTCGAACCCGTCATCCATCTCGCAGGCCGCGACCATTGCCGCACTGGAAGGTCCCCAGGACTTTCTTCGCCCTCGGGCGCTCGAATTCCAGGCTCGGCGCGACCGCGCTCTGGAGCTGCTGCGCAAGATTCCCGGCCTTACCTGCCAGACGCCCGAGGGCGCCTTCTATCTCTATCCCAATTGCTCGGCCCTGATCGGCCGTCGTCGCCCCGACGGCACTCCCATCGGCAGCGACGATGATTTCTCGCTTTACCTGCTCGATCAGGCGCGGGTCGCGGTGGTGCAGGGCTCTGCCTACGGGCTGTCGCCGCATTTCCGCATTTCCATAGCCACGTCGATGGATCTGATCGAAAAAGCGATCGGGCGAATCGCCAAGGCTGTCGAAGCGCTGCGATAGGGTCGGCGATGGATCTCGACTTCGTCCAGAAGCTGATCGAATTTGTCTCGCGTTCGCCCATTGCCGAACTGGAGATCGAGCGCAATGGCGTTCGCATCCGCATGTCCAGGCAGATGGCGCCGGCGCAATCCGCGTCGCAAGCGCAATCTGCGTCGCAGTCGGGGCCAGCCGCCGTCCCTGCCGTCTTCACAAATCCGGCTTCGACATCTCCGCCCATCGCACGCTATTCGATCCGCGCGCCGCTGACGGGCGTGTTCTACCGCTCCGGCACCGAAGGTGAACCGCCGCTCGCTTCGGTTGGCGATATGGTCGTGGAAGGGCAGAAGGTTGGTGTCCTCGAAGCCATGAAGACGTTCAATGTCGTGGAATCCGATCGCGCTGGGCGGATCGTCCAGATCGCGTTCGACGACCATGCCGCGGTGCAGTCCGGCGATGTGCTGTTCGTTCTCGAAGATTTGGGCTGAGGCGATGTTCGACACCGTCCTTATCGCCAATCGTGGTGAAATCGCGCTGCGCATCCTGCGCGCCTGCCGCGACCTCGGATTGAAGACGGTGGCGGCGCACTCGGAAGCGGATGCGAGCCTTCGACATGTCGCGCTGGCGGACAGGGCGATCTGCATCGGACCGGCGGCCGCGACGGAGAGCTATCTCAACATCGCCGAGATCATCGCGGCCGCGCAACTTACCGGCGCCGGCGCGATCCATCCGGGCTATGGTTTCCTCTCGGAAAACGCCGCCTTCGCCGAGGCTGTTGAGAATGCCGGTCTCATCTTCATCGGGCCGTCCGCGGCGGCGATCCGCACCATGGGCGACAAGGTCTCCGCCAAGCGCACGATGATCGCCGCCGGCGTGCCCTGCGTTGCAGGGTCGGAGGGGGCGCTGCCGCAGGACGAGCAAGCAGTGCGCGCCATTGCCGAGGCCATCGGCTATCCGGTCATCGTCAAGGCAGCGGGCGGCGGCGGCGGGCGCGGCATGCGCATCGTGCGCGAGCAGCACGCCCTGATGGAAGCCGTTTCAATGGCGGTGAAAGAGGCGGACCGGGCGTTCGGCAACCCGCAAGTCTATCTGGAAAAATTCCTCGAGCATCCGCGCCATATCGAGATCCAGATTCTGGCGGACAAGCATGGCAGGGCGGTCTGGCTCGGCGAGCGGGATTGCTCCATGCAGCGCCGCCACCAGAAGATCATCGAGGAGGCGCCGGCGCCCGGCATCGCCCGCGAGGCGGTTGCCGAGATCGGCGAGCTGTGTGCCCAGGCATGCCTGACCATCGGCTATACAGGCGCGGGCACATTCGAATTCCTCTACGAGGACGGGCGCTTCTCTTTCATCGAGATGAACACCCGCGTGCAGGTGGAGCATCCCGTCACGGAACTTGTCACCGGCATCGATATCGTGCGCGAGCAGATCCGCATCGCCCGGGGCGAACCCCTGTCGTTCAGCCAGGAAGACATCCGCATCCAGGGCCACGCCGTCGAATGCCGCATCAACGCTGAAGATCCATACAGCTTTCGCCCGCATCCGGGCCGGGTCGAGCGCTGGACGCCGCCCGGAGGTCCCGGAATCCGCGTCGAATCGCATCTCTACTCCGGCTACACCGTCCCGCCGCACTACGATTCATTGGTGGCCAAGCTGCTGGCGCATGGCGTGACGCGAGCCGAGGCGATCCGGCGCATGAGCGGCGCGCTGGGCGAGATGGAGGCTGTCGGCATCGCCACCAACGCGCCGCTGCACGGCCTCCTGATGGACGAGCCCGGCTTCGCTGCCGGCGGCTTCGATATCCATCATCTCGAACGTCTCATTGAAGGCGGTCTGCTCCAGGGACGAGGCGGCGATGACGATTGAGGAGATCGAAAGGCTGGCCGCCTGGTGCGCTAGCGCCGGCATCGGCGAGATCGAAGTGTCGGAGGCCGGCTTTTCGTTGCGCCTGCACATGCAATCCGTTGTTGCCTCGACACCCCTGGCCGAAGCCCCGAAGGCCGAAACGGCCTTCAAGGGCGTGCGCGCGCCCGGCGTCGGCGTGTTCCGTCTCGATCACCCGACGACCGGTCGCCCGATCGCCGAACCTGGCCAGACGGTTCGCAAGGGCGAGACGGTCGGCGTCCTGCAGGTCGGCCAATGCCTGAAGGCAATCGTTGCGCCGGCAGACGGTGTGCTGGGTGCAGCGCTGATCGAGGACGGAGCGGTCGTCGGCTACGGCACGCCGCTCTACGGGCTGGTGTGAAGCAAGGCGATGGTTCGAACCACTGAGGAAAGCGCCATGGCGGCCCAAGGATTGCAGGTCGATATCAATTCCGACATGGGCGAGGGTTTTGGAGCCTACAGGCTCGGCGACGATGCGGCGATCCTCGACATCGTCAGTTCCGCCAATGTGGCCTGCGGCTTTCACGCCGGCGACCCCGAGATCATGGCGGCCACGTTCTCGATGGCGCGCGACAAGGGCGTTGCTGTTGGCGCGCATCCGAGCTTCGCCGATCTGTGGGGGTTCGGACGCCGCATCATTCCGCATTCCATGGATGAGATCGAAAGGCTGGTCGCCTACCAGATCGGCGCGGCGCAGGCGCTTTCCGCCTATGCCGGCCACCCGATCCGCTACGTCAAGGCGCATGGCGCGCTAGGCAATCTTACCCAGACCGATCGTGGCGTCGCCGAAGCGGTGACGCGCGCGGTCAAGGCCGTCGATCCCGGCCTGATCTGCCTGGCCATTGCGCTCGGCTTCCAGGACAGGATCGCGCGCGACGCGGGCCTGACGGTCAGGTCCGAAATCTTTGCCGACCGCGCCTATACGGAGGAAGGCTTTCTTGTCTCGCGCAAGCTGGAAGGCGCTGTCATCCACGACGCCGAGAAGGCGGCAGAACGGGTCGTGCGGATGGTCAAGCAAGGCGCCATCGAGACGCTTTCCGGGCAGATGCTGCAGACGCCGATCGATTCGATCTGCGTCCACAGCGACACGCCGGCAGCCGTCGCCATCGCCGCGCGCGTTCGGCGACGGCTGGAGGCGAGCGGCGTCAGGGTCAGAGCGTTCGCGGCCTGAGCACGGCCGCGTCCGTTTCAGAACCAGACGTCGCTGAGGCGATGCCCGCGTGGATAAGGGTCCGTCGGGTCGAGGCCATATTGGCCGATGCTGGTGATCCAGGCTTGTCCGGCGATGGTGACCACGACAGCGTCGCGATCGCCGAGGCGCGTATTGGCGATCACGCGGGAATCGAAATGGGTCCCGATGATCGATCTGTTACGGAACAGCTCGCCCTTGACGATCTGCCCCTTTGCCGACATCACCGCCAGCCGCCCGGTGGTGCCGGTGCCTGTCGGTGAGCGGTCGAGCCTGCCATGCAGGCACACCGTGCCGTTGACGCTTTCCACGCGCCCGTCGACGCGCTCGATCGGACCTTCGAAAATCACGTTGGACACGTCGCGGATCTTCGGGTTCTCCGGATGCACGACCTTGAGCTGTTCGTTGACCGCCTTCTTGATGCGTTGGCCCATCAGCGACATCTGGTGGGCCTCGTCGGGTGTTATGGAAAAGCCGAGTGCGCGCGCATTGACATGGGCGAAAGTCATGCCGCCATAGGAGGTGTCGACGGTGATCGTGCCGAGCCCTTCCACCTCGACATGCGTGTCGAGGTGGAGTGCAAAAGCCGGTACATTGGTGAACTCCACCTGCTTCACCTTGCCGTTCTCGCAGAGACAGCGCACCTCGATCATGCCGGCCGGCGCTTCCATGCGCAGCAATGTCTCAGGCTCCTTCATCGGCACCATGCCCGTCTCCAGCGCCACTGTGGCGACGCAGATGGTGTTTGAGCCGGACATGGGCGGGTATTCCGTGCTTTCAATTATGACGTAGCCGAGATCCGCCGAGGGATCGCAAGGCGGCAGGATGATGTTGCCGTTGACGTAGGGCGCACCGCGCGGCTCGAACAAGAGCAGCCCACGAATGTCGTCCATATGCGCTTCGAGATACTCCTTCTTTTCGAACATGGTCTTGCCCGGAACGTCCTTGACGCCTCCGGTGATCACATTGCCGACTTCGCCCTCGGCATGGCAGCCGACGACCGTGAATGTTTTCGTCCAGCGCATTTTTCTCCTCCTGTGATTGGTCTTGGCCCTGGCGATACCGATTCAGACCGCGTCGAGCCCCCGTTCGAGAAAACGATCGAGTTGTTCCATTTCCTGGTGCGATAGGACGATACCGTCGCGCTCCGACGTCTCGCGGGCTAGGAACCGCCTTTGCGAGGGCAGGCGCGCACCCTGGCCCAAGATCGCCTCGAACAGCGCTTCAGCACGGCCCAGCGGATTGCCGGGCCGGCCGGCGGCGAAGGCTTTCGGCGAGAAAGCGATGACCAACTCTCCGTGCGACGGATAAAGCGTCGTGGTGCCAAGCAGCTCGAGCGCCTCGGGGCTGGTCAGGTCGCCGATCATGATCCCGGCGAGCAGTTCGATCATCGTCGCGATGGCCGAGCCCTTGTGCCCGCCGAAGGGAAGCATGGCGCCCGCCAGGGCAGCTTCGGGGTCCGTCGTTGGCCTGCCGTCAGAATCCATGGCCCAGCCTTCCGGCAGCTTCTTGCCTGCCCGGCGGTGGAGCTCGATCTCGCCGCGCGCGGCAACCGAGGTCGCGAAGTCGAAAACGTAGGGAGGCTGCTCTTCTCGCGGCCAGCCAAAGGCAAAAGGATTGGTGCCCAGCAATGGTCCGTTGCCACCGGTCGGAGCGACGGTGGCATAGCTCGGGCACATGGCCAGGCCGGTCAGGCCTGCCTGTGTCAAAGCTTCGACCTCCACCGAAAGGGCGGAAAAATGCACCGCATCGTTGATCGCGAGTGCGGCAATGCCGCACGACCGTGCCCGCTCGATCAGCACCGGCAGACCCAATTCGAAGGCTGGGTTGGCGAAACCATGCTTCGCATCCACTTTGACGAGGGCGGGAGCGTCTTGAGGCAACAACTCGGGCACCGCGTGTGGGCTCACCTTTCCGGCCTTGATCGTCCGCAGGGCGCCTTCGATCCGGTAGATGCCATGCGACTTGCAGGCATCGCGTTCCGCCGCGACGATGACCCTTGTAATGGCGCTGGCCTGAATGGGGTTCAGTCCGGCCTTGCGGAAAATTGCATCGACGCGCTCATGCAGGGCATCGGTGGTGATCGTGGTGTTGGTCATTTCTGGCCTTCGGGCTTGGCTGCGCGCAAACGCTGCCTTTAAAAATCCAGACCACCGGCAAAGGCTCTTAGATCCTGTGCAAGCAAAGCGGGCTGCTCGAGGGCTGCGAAATGACCACCGCGCGGCATCGCTGTCCACTGGCGGATGTCCTTGAAGACGCGCTCGACCCAACTCCTTGGCGGCATCGGCAGCTCTTTGGGGAACAAAGCCACTGCAAGCGGGACGTTGATCGCCGTGCCGGGCGCGAATGCAAGCGGACGGGCGCGCGTTTCCCAATAGAGCCGCATCGACGAAGCGACGGTCCGGGTGAACCAGTAGAGCGAGATGTTGGCGAGCATGTCGTCGCGCGAAAAAGCGGCGTTGGCCAGATCGCCATCGCAATCGCTCCAGTCGCGGAACTTCTCGATCATCCAGGCCGCCAGTCCGACCGGCGAATCCGTCAGCCCGTAGGCAAGCGTTTGCGGGCGCGTCGCTTGAATATGAGCATAGGCGCCATGAAGATCCGCCCATCCGGCTTTCCGTTCCAGGAAGGCGCGTTCTTCCAAGCTCAGGTCGCCATCCGGGCCTGGATCGTGAGGAGGTGAGTATGAGCCGGGGACGAAGTTCAGATGCACGCCGGCGAGACTGCCTGGATGCGCGTGCGCCAGACAGGTCGACACGCTGGCGCCCAGATCCCCGCCCTGGGCGAGATATCGCTCATAGCCTAGACGGCTCATCAACTCGGCCCAAAGATCGGCGACGGTGAACAGGTTGAGGCCAGGCCTGGTCGGCCGGCTCGAAAAGCCATAGCCGGGAATCGACGGGGCCACGACGTTGAAGGCGTCCTCCAGTCTTCCGCCATGCGAAAGCGGATCGGTCAGAAGCGGGATCAGCCTGTGAAATTCGAAGACGCTGCCTGGCCAGCCATGGGTGAGTATGACCGTTCTGTTGGTCGCCACAGCGGCGCGCGCATGGATGAAATGGATGGTTTCGCCGCCGATATCCGTCTGGTAGTGCGGATGGATGTTCCAGGCGGCTTCCTGCTTGCGCCAGTCGAAGCCGGTGCGCCAGTGCTGCATAAGTCGGCGCAGTTCCTCGTGCTCCGTTCCCTGCGCCCAGCCTATCGCCTGCAACTGGTCCGGCTCGCGCCAGGTCGAGATGCGCTTCTTCAAATCGTCGATTTCAGACTGGGCAATCTCGATGGTGAAGGGGCGAATTTTCATGGAGTCCTCTGCTCGCCGGCCATAAGGTTTCGGGCGGCGATAAAGTCGTGACTTTGCTGCCGGTTCGCGCGAAGCGCTTCCGTCGACGCTTTTATCGAGACCGCTGAGAAACGCAGGCGCGCGCCGACCGGCGCTTGCGCCAGCCGCCAGAGGTCGGCTTCGATCACCGTAGCGATCTTCGGATAGCCGCCGCAAGTGTTGGCATCGGCAAGTTGGATGATCGGTTGGCCGGACGGCGGCACCTGGACTGTGCCTGGTACGATGCCGTGCGAGAGCAATTCGAGCGGTGAGAGGAGCGAAAGCGTCTCTCCAGCAAGGCGATATCCCATACGGTTGGCGTCGTCGGTGATGCGCCATTCGCTGCCGGTGAAAGCCGCCTGGGCCTCCGGCGTGAAGGCGTCGAACTCGGCGGCCGGCAGAACCCGCAATTCGATTGCCGAGGCCAAGGCGTCCGCCGCGCCTCGTCGCTCCTCCAGCGCTGCGCCGATGCCGCCCGCGGGAAGGCGGCATTGCGCAGGTTTGAGCGCAAGCCGGTCACCGCGCGACAGGCCGCGTCCAGCGAACCCGCCGAAACCGCCTTTCACATCCGTCGCGCGCGACCCCATGACGGGCGGCAGATCGATCCCGCCGGCAAAGGCGATGTAGGAACGAGCACCGGCGCGCGGCGCCTCGAGGACAAGGGTCTCGCCTGCGCGGATCGTCATGGCCCACCAGGGCGGGCAGGGCCGGTCGCCGATGCTGACGGCGCAATCAGCGCCGGTGATGGCGACGGCGGTGTCGATATGCGCGCGCAGCCGGAACGGATGAAGCGTGACCTCGATCCCGGCGGCCGAAGGATCATTGCCCAGCATGAGATTGGCGATCGCCAGTGCCTGCTTGTCCATGGCGCCGCCATGGCTGACCCCCAGCGCCAGATGACCGGGCCGGCCGAGATCCTGGACCGTGTTCGGCAGGCCGGTGGTGAGGATCTCGATCATGCCTCGATCCCTGCAATTGCGAAGCGAATCTTGTCTCCGGGCCTGAGCAGCACGGGCAATTCCGCTTCGGCCTTGAAGAGCTTCACGTCGGTATGGCCGATGATGTGCCAGCCGGACGGCGCGGTCATCGGCATGATACCCGCCTGCGCGCCACCAATGATGACGGCGCCCTCGGTAACTTTGAGGCGAGGCGTGCTGCGCCTTGCCCAGGCAAGCCGCGGGTCGAGACCGGACAGATAGGGAAAACCCGGCATGGCGCCGATGGCGGCGACGGTGTAGCGGGCCGCCGCGTGGCGCCTGACGGTCTCGTCGACAGACAGGCCGCAATGCGCGGCCCAGCCGGTGAGATCCTCGCCGCGCGCGCCGCCGTAGTGAACGGGAATCGTATGATGCGTGCCGGTCACCGGGTGGGCATCGGTGGCGGACCAGAGCGACATCAGTTGATCTCCGACGCTGTGGGCGTCTGTGGCGAGCGGGTCAAACACCACCAGCAGGTTGTTCATGCCGGGAACGGCCTCGCGCACCCCTTCGAGGCTCAGCGCGGCATTCGCTACCGCCCAGACCAGTTCCTGGGTGGCATCGTTGAAAGCCCCCTGCGTTCCATCGAGCAGCAGCGCGCCCGATCCCGCAAGGCTGATGTGGGGCGTACCGACAACCATGGGCGGTCAGTCCTTCACCGGCACCGTATAATTCAGGATCAGGCGACCGCCGTCCGGATAGATGGTCTGGCCGACAATGTATGAAGCGTCGTCGCTGGCCAGGAAGGAAGCGACGCTGGCAATCTCCGATGGCTCGCCACAGCGGCCGCTCGGCGTGCGCGACAGGATGGTCTGGCGCTGCGCTTCGCTGGCCATGACCGAGCTCTTGACCATGTCGGTCAGGATGGTGCCGGGGCCGATGGCATTGACGCGGATATTGTACGGGATCAGTCCGACGGCCATCACCGCGGTCAATTGCTTGATGCCGCCCTTGGACACGGCATAGGCGACGGAATTGGGGATGGCCAGAATGGCGTTGATCGAGGACATGTTGATGATCGAGCCGCCGCGTCCCTGTGCGATCATGGCTCTTGCCGCGGCCTGCCCGAGCAGGAAGGGCGCCTTGAGATTGACCCGCTGAACCAGGTCGAACGCCTCCTCGGGGAAGTCGACGAAATCGTCCAGATGGATGATGCCGGCATTGTTGATGAGGACGTCGACGCCGCCGAATCGCTCCGTGGCCTTGGCAACAATATCGGCTGCCATTTCCTGCGTGCATTCGGAGAGATCCGCCGATAGCCAGGCGGCACGCTCGCCCAGACGTTCGGCATGCTCGCGCCCGCGATCGGCCTGTATGTCGACAAGCACCACCTTGGCGCCATCGGCATGAAAGCGCTCGGCGCAGGCAAGGCCCAGGCCTCGTGCCGCCCCGGTGACGATCACGACTTTTCCTGCGTGCTTCACAACCCAATCCCTTTTTCACAATTGCGCATTTATGGATATGTTATCCAATCTATCTTGAACTTCGACGCCATTGCAAGCCCCGGATAAGTGGATCTGTTGGGTCGGTTCCGCAGCCGTTTGCCGTTTCTAAGCCGCTTTTGGCTTTTTTCTGCCAACCATCTTAAGCCGGTTGACTCCACTGAATTAATTGTGATTGGATACTATATTCATAAAGCGACGACGGCGAGGAGTGTAGGCGATGGCGGATGGATCTCAGGAAAGCGAACTGATCGACGCGTTCCGCGCCCTTGCGACGCCGTTGATCAGTGACAATCTCGCTCGTGTCCCCGGGGCTGTCGGGTTACGGCCGTTTCATCGGGTGAGCGGCGTCATGGCGGGGAGGGCGCTGACGGTCAGGACCCGCCCCGGCGACAACCAGTTCATCCATCGTGCGCTCGATCTGCTACAGCCCGGCGACGTCATTGTCGTGGACGGCGGTGGCTATGAGGGGCGCGCGCTGGTCGGCGAAATCATGACAAGTGTCGCGGCTTCGCGTGGCGCCGCAGGCATTGTCATCGACGGCGCCATTCGCGATGCCGGTGCCATCGGCCGCAATCCGTTCCCATGTTTCGCGCGGTCGGCCATCCATCTCGGACCTTACAAGGATGGTCCGGGAGCCATAAATGTTCCCGTCTGCATAGGCGGCATGGTCGTCGGTCCTGGCGACATCGTCGTCGGCGACGAGGATGGCGTCGTGGCATTTCCAATCGACGGTGCCGCGGCCTTGCTGGCGGCCGTCCGGTCGCAGGAAGCCCGCGAGGCCGAGATCATGCAGAGCATCCAGGAGAACCGTTATCAGGGAGCCTATGCCCGGGCTTCAAGCGGCAGTCACTGATCTGCCGGGTCAGTCCTTGCCGGTGACAATCGTGTGGCCGGCTGGCGATCTTGCTCAACATAACCGCTCCGCAGCTAACCGAGGGCGAAACAATGCATTTCGGGCACGCCGCCTGGATGCACCAACAGGGGAAAATGGAGAGAATTGATGGTTGTTTCCTTCAAGAGGCTAACTTGCGCCACCGCCCTTGCCGGGCTGGCTCTGACCACGATGGCCGCGGCTGCCGACATCAAGATCGGCATCGTGGCCCCCATGACTGGCCAACTGGCCAGTGAAGGGCAGGATATGGAGAACGCCGTGAAGATGGCGATCGATGCCGTCAACGCCAAGGGCGGCGTCAACGGCGACAAGATCACTACCACCACCGCCGACGACGCCTGCGATCCGCAACAGGCGGTGACCGCAGGCAGCAAGCTTGTCTCGGAAGGCGTGACCGCCATCGTCGGCGGCTACTGCTCGGGCGCCGTCTTGCCGACATTGAAGATCTATGGTGACGCCGGCATTCCGTTCGTCATCATCGGAGCGAACTCGACCAAGCTGGTCGCCGCCAATCAGGGCAATGCCTTCCTCGCCAATTCGACCGGCGACATGCAGGCGACGACAGCCGTCGAACTCTTCAAGAAGAATGGCTACAAGAAGTTCGCGTTCGTGGACGAAGGCGATGCCTATTCATCCGACCTAGCCAAGTTGACCGCCGAAGCTTTCAAGAGCGCTGGCGGCGAAATTGCCGCCAAGGAGACCACCACGGCCGGCGAGCAGGACTATTCGGCGGTCGTCACCAAGATCAAGTCGAGCGGCGCCGATGCTGTCTTCTGGACCGCCTACCATGCCGGTGGCGCTCTGCTCACCAAGCAACTCCGGCAGGCCGGGTTCCAGGGCGGCATCGTGCTGGGCGACGGCAACAATTCACCGGAATATCTGGAGATCGCCGGGTCGGCCGGTGAGGGCGTGTACCTGTTGTCTCCGCCGACTGTCGACCTCTTGTCCGGCGCCGCCGACTTCAAGGCCAAGTACAAGGAAACCTATGGCCGCGACGCCGGCGCCTATGCGGCGCTCTCCCACGATGTGGGCGACCTGATCGTCGATGCGATCACGCGGGCCAAGTCGGCGGATCAGAAGGCGATCATCGAGGCGCTCAAGGCCAGCGATTTCAAGGGCCTCGCCGGTGAAATCAAGTTCACCGACAAGAACACGCTCCAGACCTCGAACTTCCGCCCGGTGATTGCAAAGGGCGGCAAGTGGGTGGCTGTCGAATAAAGGCCAACCGGATTGATGCCGAGGCAGGCCTTGTGGCGGCCTCGGCGTCACCGCCGATTGTCTGGTGCGCCGACGCTGCGCCCAGACAAGACTTTTTCAATTCTGCCCTGGAGCATCAATGACGCTCGACCTGCTTATTCAGCAACTGGTGAACGGTCTTATCGTCGGCTCGTTCTATGCCCTGATCGCGCTTGGCTACAGCATGGTCTTCGGCGTCATCAAGCTCCTGAATTTCGCCCATGGCGACATCTACATGAACGGCGCCTTCGTCGGCCTCATCGTGTTCTCCTTTGTCGGCATATGGGTCGGCAATGGCTGGCTGGGCGTGGTCTGCGCCCTGCTTGTGTCGATGCTGGCTGTCGGCTTGCTCGGCGTCATCATCGAACGCTTCGCCTATCGGCCGATGCGCAATGCGCCGCGCCTCTCCATCCTCATCACGGCGCTTGGTGCCTCGATGGTGTTGAACGGCACGGCACTCGCCCTGACCGGCGGGCGGCATTACGCCTTCAACACCGACCTCGGTTTTGCCGGTGTCGACATTTCCACCGTTCATATCACCTACACGCAGATGGTTCTGGTGGCCGCCTCCATTGCTCTTATGGCAGGCATGCAGGCCTTTGTCTCCCGCACCATGTACGGCAAGGCGATGCGCGCCGTGTCCATCGACATGGGGGCGAGCCGCCTGATGGGCATCGATGTCGACCGGGTGATCGCCTTGACGTTTTTCATGGGCTCGGCGCTCGCTGCCGGCGGTGGGGTCATGGCCGGCGCCTATTATGGCAGTGTCCATTTTTTCATGGGCTTCATCATGGGGCTCAAGGCCTTCACCGCCGCTGTCATAGGCGGGATCGGCAGCGTGCCGGGCGCCATGCTCGGCGGCTTGCTGCTCGGCCTGCTCGAGGCTTTCGGTTCGTCCTTGCCCTTCGTCGGATCGGAGTGGCGTGACGTCTTCGTTTTCGGGACCCTGATCCTGTTCCTTGTGTTCAAGCCGACCGGCCTTCTTGGACGCTCTGTCGTGGAGCGGGTGTGATGATCGACGAAGTGAGAACCATGCCGGCAGCCGTGCAACCGCAATTGATGCGCTGGTCCGTCGTGCTGCCCGGCCTGGCGGCACTCGCCGTCGCGCTGGTGTTGCCGCAATTCGCCAACGGCTATGTGACCGAGGTGGCGACCACGGCGCTGCTCTATGTCGTTTTGTGCCTCGGCCTCAACATTGTCGTTGGCTATGCCGGCCTGCTCGACCTCGGCTACGCCGCCTTCTTCGCAGTCGGCGCGTACACGTCAGGCATCCTGACCGCCGAATTCGGGTTCAATTTCTGGCTCACCATCCCGGTCGCCATGGCGGCAGCCTGCGTGGCTGGCATCATCATCGGGGCTCCGACATTGAGATTGCGCAGCGACTATCTGGCGATCGTGACGCTGGGCTTCGGCGAAATCGTGCGCATCATCGCCCGCAACCTCGACATCACCGGTGGCGCGAGCGGACTCATCGGCATCGAGCGCCCGGAGATATTCGGCTTCAGGTTGATGCAGGTGCAGCACTTCTACTATGCGTTCCTGGTGCTTGCGCTGCTCACCGCCTTCGTCTGTCTGAGCGTCGAGCGATCGCGAATGGGACGAGCCTGGTTCTACGTTCGCTACGATGAGGACGCCGCCGCTGGCATCGGCATCAACCGTGTCACGGCCAAGCTGCAAGCCTATATGATGGGCGCGGTGATCGCTTCGGTGGCCGGATGCCTCTACGCGGCCAAGATGACGGCCATCTCGCCGGAGAGTTTCACCTTCAACCAGTCGCTGCTCATCCTTCTCGGCGTCGTCCTGGGCGGCATGGGCCGCATTCCCGGCGTCGTCCTTGGTGCTGTTCTGGTGGCCCTGCTTCCCGAAGTGCTGCGCGGAGCAGGCACCTATCGTCCCCTGGTGACCGCGATTGCGCTGCTGGCAATCATGCTCTTCAGGCCGAACGGGCTGTGGCCGGACAAGCGAGTTTGACCATGGCGCTGCTGGAAGTCCGCGATCTGCGCCTCAGTTTCGGAGGACTGAAAGTCCTTCACGACATTTCGTTCTCAGTTGAGAAAGGCGCCATCAACAGTCTTATCGGGCCGAACGGGGCCGGCAAGACATCACTCTTCAATTGCCTGACCGGCTTCTACAAGCCGAAGGGCGGCTCGATCAGTCTGGGCGGCCGGCCAATCACCGGCTTGCCGCCGCATCGCATCACCGCGCTCGGCCTCGCCCGCACATTCCAGAACATCCGGCTGTTCAAGGAAATGACCGTTCTGGAAAACGCCATGTCCGGCCAGCATTGCCGCAGCCGCCACGGCATCATGTCGGCGATCCTGCACTTGCCGGCACAGCGGCGCGAGGAGGAGACGATCCGCGCGGCTGGCATGCGCTGGCTCGATTTTGTCGGTATCGAGCAGCATGCGCATCGCCGCGCCGGCGGTCTCTCTTATGGCGATCAACGGCGGCTCGAACTCGCAAGAGCCCTGGCGTCGGCACCCGAACTCATCCTGCTGGACGAGCCTGCCGCCGGCCTGAACGAGCGCGAGAAGCTGGACCTTGTGCACCTGATCCGCCGCATCCGCGACGAAACCGGCGTCACGGTCCTGCTGATCGAGCATGATATGGGCCTGGTCATGCAGGTGTCGGAGAAGATCGTGGTGTTCGACTATGGGCAGAAGATCGCCGACGGACGGCCGGAGGCCGTGCGAACAGACCCCAGGGTCATCGAAGCCTATCTCGGTACGGAGGAATGATGGACGCCGAAATCGTTCTTTCCGCGGACCGCATCGTCGCGCGCTATGACGGCATCGAAGCCCTTCATGGTGTCAGCCTTTCGGTCAAACGCGGCCAGATCGTCGCCCTGCTTGGCGCGAATGGTGCGGGCAAGAGCACCACGCTGCGCACGCTGTCCGGCCTCGTTGCCGCATCCTCCGGATGTGTCCGCTTCCTGGGCGAGGATATAACCAAAGTCCCTGCCCATCGCCTGCCGCATCGCGGGCTCGTCCACGTTCCGGAGGGAAGGCGTATTTTCGGCGACATGACGATCAAGGAGAACCTTGACCTGGGCTCTTTCACGCTTGCCGACGACGCCGAGCGCCGCCGGCGGCTGGATCATGTTTTCGAGCTCTTCCCCATCCTGGCGCGCAGACAGAATGGCGATGCAAGGAACCTCTCGGGAGGCGAGCAACAGATGCTGGCGATCGGCAGGGCCCTCATGGCCGCGCCCAAGGTGCTGTTGCTCGACGAGCCTTCCATGGGTCTGGCGCCGCAACTGATCAAGGAAGTCATGAACATCGTGCAGCGCCTCAATCGTGAAGGCGTGACCATCCTGCTTGTGGAGCAGAATAGCAAAGTCGCCTTGAAATTCGCCGACTATGGCTATGTGCTCAAGGCTGGGCGCGTTGTGCTTGAGGGACCAGGCAGTGATCTTGCGAGCAACGAAGCGGTCATCAGCGCCTATTTAGGTGGCGTCGCTGCTTAGCTGGCAAAGCTGCCAACTCCCGGATTTTTACAAAATGAGGCCGCCACTCCAGTCCAGCCCCTAACATATTGATTTGTGCAGGAAGCACTGACCCTCAGAGACAGACTACGCTGGCTTAAGATGACTGTGCCTCTAGACGGACGGCGGCGACAGGATGAAAAGCGCTTGCGCCTGCTTGGTGGCGGAACTGTTGCGGAAGGTGTGGAGGCGTCTTGGGTCGAAGGTCGTGGCGTCGCCTTCGAGCAGGACGACCTCAATTGATGACGCAGGCTGAGCGTAAAGGAATGGATCGCGGCCTGTGAGAGCAAGACGAGCGTCGAGTTCCAGGAACATCCGTCGTTGATTTGCGTTTGCTCTCCGAGGTTAGACGTTTTCAAACCGAAGGAGAACGGTGTCATGGACTGGAACCGCGTGGAAGGAAACTGGAAACAGGTGAAAGGCAAGGTCAAGGAGCAGTGGGGTAAACTCACGGATGACGACCTTGACCGCATCGCCGGCAAGCGCGATCAACTCGAAGGCAAGATCCAGGAGCGTTACGGCCTCGAAAAGGACCGTGTGCGGCGCGATATCGATGACTGGTACGGTCGACAGGGCTGGTAAGCGCGTGAGCCCCGGGCCGCGGCCAATTCCAAGACGCGGCCCAACAGTCCGGCAGGTCCGGCTCATGCAGATGCCGAGCCTTATCGTCAGTTGAATTTTGCAGCAAGGATTTCGTACTGTGTCAGAAGATATCTCTCGCAAGCAAGAGCAACGGGGGACAAGAAGGATCGTCATGTGGGCGATCGCAGTTACCGCTGTGATTTTCCTTGTTCTGCTGGCTACATTCGTGTTCGGCCCGCTGGTATGATTTTCATCGCCGATGATTGAGTTGTTTCCAGCGAGATCCGGGGATGATCGGGCGTTTGAGGGCGCTTGCAGCGGCCACCGGGCCGCGTCTTGCGACTGCGGCAGCAGGCGCGGATGAGCCGACAACCCGTCAAGTTGATGCCATCCGCGCTGCCCTGGGTGGCAGGCGTATTCGCGGCAATCGCCATTGTTCCGGTAGTTTGCGCCATCAACTTGGTCCGCGGCGACAATCTCCGGGAAACCACCATTGCACAGGCCATCGGGGGCGACCCTGACCGGGCCGTCCCGGCAATGATCCGCAACGGCTGTGGCGGATGTCACGAAATCCCGGGAGTGCCCGGCGCCCGTGGCACCGTCGGTCCGTCCCTGCAAGGCGTCGTCGAAAGAGGGATATACCGGGCCGTCGCGAGCCACCCCGGATGCGATGATGCGCTGGATCAGCAGGGCGCGGTACGTTGACCCGAAGACGGCCATGCCCAATACAAATCTGTCGCCTCAAGAGGCGCGCGACATTACCGCCTATCTCTACGCGCGAACATGAGGCGCGCTGAAGTCGCCCCACGGCGCAGGCGTCTTGCCAGCAAAAGCAGCAGGCCAAGCATCAACACGGCGGCGCCCGCTACAAGTGATTGAGCCGCCAGAATCATGATCGTCTGGCTGGTTGTCGTTCCTGCCCGCATCTGGCGTACATCGGCCGCGGTGACGCTGAGGTCGGGATTTCCGAACCGCACGGTGACGTAATTTGCAAGAGCTGCCACCTGGCCATCATCCAGCCAGCCGCCGAAGGCCGCCATCGATTGACGCCCGGCCACGTCACCAGCTTTGACGCCTTCAAGGATGGTCATGACGACATCCTCGGGCGTGGCCGCGCCGGGGGTGCTGTTACGGGTCAAGGACGGATAGGATCCGTCTGATGATCCGCCTCCGTTCGCCCCATGGCACGTCGAACAGAGCGATCGATAGAGATCATCGCCGGTTGCGGTTCCGCTGCCTTGCGTCATCCCTTCGGTTCCAGCAATGTCGTCGGCCGCGGCCGCGGCCGCGTTACCCCATGAGAAACGCGGCTGCTTCTCGTCTCCCGGTTGGGCGGGCACGTCCCTGAGATAGGCGACAATAGCCTGGATGTCGTCGTCGGAAAGATGCTGCAGGCTGTTCATGACCGTTTCCGCCATCGGCCCGCCCGCGTAGGCCTTCCCGGGCACGGCGCCGGTTTTGAGGAATCGAGACAGCTCTTCGTTGCTCCAGCCGCCGACGCCTGCGATCTTGTCGCTGGTGATGTTGAAGGCGTGCCAGATGCCGGCGGTGCCGCCGGCAAGCTTGTGGTCTTCATCCATGCCGAACGTCGCATTCCTTGGCGTGTGGCAGGCACCGCAGTGGCCGAGCACCTCGACAAGGTAGGCTCCCCTGTTCCATGCGGCGGTCCGGCTCCGGTCAGGCGTGAAACTGCCGCTTTGGAGGTTCGCGAGCTTCCACAGCGCAACCGTCCAGCGCTGGTTGAATGGAAAAGGCAGAATGTTTCGCGGCCGCGGCTGGGAAATCGGCGGCTGCGCAAGGAGATAGGCCCGGATCGCAAGCACGTCCTCGCGGCTCATTGCGGCGAAGCTGTCATAGGGCATGGCGGGGTAGAGATCGGCTCCGTCGCGCCTGATACCTTTCTGGACGGCTCGCACGAACTCGTCCGCGGAATAGCGTCCGATGCCCGTTTCGAGATCTGGTGTGATGTTGGTCGAGTATACATCGCCGAAGGGCGTCGGCACGCGATAGCCTCCAGCGAAGGGGCGGCTCGGATTGGACGTGTGGCAGCCGATGCAGTCGGCCGCTCGCGTGAGATATTCACCCCTCTGGATTTCGCTCGCCCGCAGCTCGGTACAAACCGCCAACGATAACAAGACGAGTACGACCGACCGAGAAATGACGGCTGGAAATGGAATGCCCGTGGCAGGCCAAAGCGCGTACCGGCGGTGGATGGCCAATCTCCGCGTCTTTGGCGTCGTCACAATTCGCACCCGCTGAAGATCAGCCCTGCCACCACTTGCGCCAGCAAGATGAGCGTGAACAGCGCCCCGATGCCCACCGAAGTCCTGGCAAGGAACGCGCGCGTGCGCGCCTTCCGGGGCGGGATCGTACCATGTCCGCGGTCATGAACGGCGTGCCACGACAGCAGCGTGCCTGCCAGGGCGACAGCGGCGCCTATCAATGAGAACAAGGCAGTGGGACGAAAGCCGGCATGGCACTGCCAGGATGCAATGGAGTAATCGAGCTGCAGGGCTATTGCCCATGCAACTGGCCCGCTGACCAGGCCTGCCCAGGAAACGCCGGTACGGATCGCCTGCATCTCACATCCTCGGAGCCCAATAGATAACAAGATAGAGCACGACCCATGAGACGACGACGAAGTCCCAGTAGAACGCATTGTCCGAGACGTCGCTGAAGCGGCGGCCCGCCTTGCCTTTTTGCGTGAACATGAGAACCGCCAGGACGATCGTGTCGCCGACATCGGTAAGAAGATGCGTGGTATGCAGTCCAAGTAGGAACCACACGATCGATCCGTAAGCGTTCTGATCCCAGGAAATCCGCAGAGCCGGAAATTCCCAGATGCGAACGATCAGCGGAAGAATCCCGACGACCGACATGACGACCATGCCAAGGCGAACTTTCGCGAGGTCCTGGCGACGCGCCCAAAACTCGATCAGGTGGTTGGGCACGACGCTCGCAACCAGAATGATCAACACTGCCGTGCCCGGCAGCAAATCTGGCGCCGGCGCTCCGATGGGCCAATGCCGGGCCAGCACGGCCAAATAGAAGTAGGTGCCTATCGCCAAGGCAAAACCTGTTGCCTCGAGAGCAATGAAGGCAAGGGTTCCCCACCACATCGGGCTCGCCGACCCGAAATCATATGTGGGCAGGTGGCTGACGCCGGCGACGGGACGGTGCCTCATTCCTCGTCCTCCGGTTCGCCCTTCGGCCAGAACCAACAGATGAAGCCGATCGAAACCGGGATCGCTCCCCAGACCACCGCCCATGGCGTGTATATCGAACCGAGAAATGCACCGCCCACCGCAATGGCCGACAGAAGCGGCCAGATCGAGTTGTCAGCCGATGGCACCCTTAGTTGCGGCACCGCATCGGCGACCGTGCCGGCGAGCACCTCGCGTGCGTCGACACGCAGACCCTCGACCACGGGAAGCGTATCGGGCTCGGCCCAAAGCGGTTCGCGGTGAGTTACCACGGGCAGCCGCGAAAAATCGTAGGAGGGCGGCGGCGACGTCGTCGCCCATTCGAGCGTGCTCGCGCCCCAGGGATTGTCTCCGGCAATGCTGCCGTTGCGAAGGCTGAGCAGGAGGTTCAGGAAGAAAAGCGCAAAGCCGGCGAACACCACCAGTGAAGAGAGGCTGATGAAGAGGTTCATCTCGCCCCAGCCGCTCGCCGGCGGATACGTATAAACGCGGCGCGGCATGCCTTGCAGACCGAGAATATGCATGGGGAAGAAGGTGAGATTGAACCCGAGGAAGACGAGCCAGAAATTCCAGCGGCCGAGCCTCTCAGACAGCATGCGTCCGGTGATCTTGGGAAACCAGTAGTAAACGGCGCCTAGCAGGGGGAAGACGGCGCCCCCGACCAGCACATAGTGGAAATGGGCAACCACGAAATAGGTGTCGTGTACCTGCAGGTCGAGCGGCACCGAGGCGACCATGACCCCGGTCAGGCCGCCGATCACAAAGGTGAAGATGAAGCCGAGCACGAAAAGCATGGGCGTGGCGAAGATCGGCCGGCCGCCCCAGATCGTCGCAATCCAGCAGAAGATCTGAATGCCGCTCGGAATGGCGATCATCATCGAGGAAGCGGTAAAGAAGCTTTCGCCGAGCTGCGGCAGGCCGGTAGCGAACATGTGGTGCACCCACAGGCCGAAGGAAAGAAAACCGATCGCGATCAACGACAGGACGATCCCGAGATAGCCAAAGATCGGGCGGCGAACGAAGGTCGGCAGGATCGCGGAGACGAAGCCGGTCGCCGGAACGAAGATGATGTAGACCTCGGGATGGCCGAAGAACCAGAATAGATGCTGCCACAGCAGTGCATCGCCGCCTGCAGCGGGATCGAAGAATTTCGTGCCGACCAGGCGGTCCAGGATCAGCATTGTGCTCGAGACCATCACGGCCGGCATGGCGAACAGGATGACGAAAGCCGTGACGAGGACGGACCAGACATAGAGCGGGATGCGGTCAAGCGACATGCCGGGAGCACGTTGTTTGAACACTGTCGCGATGATCTCGACCGCTACCGCGAGCGCGGACACTTCAGTGTAGGTCACCATCTGCGCCCAAAAATCGGGGCGCTTGCCGATGCCATATTCGGGTCCGGCGAGCGGTACGTAGGAAAACCAGCCGGCATCCGCACCGGTTTCGAAGGCGAAGGCGATCCAGATCATCAGCCCGCCGGAAAGATAGACCCAGTAGCTGAATGCATTGAGCCGCGGAAAGGCGACATTGCGAGTGCCGATCATCAGCGGCACCAGGTAAATGGCGAAAGCTTCCATCACCGGTACGGCGAACAGAAACATCATCGTCGTGCCATGCATGGTGAACAGCTGGTTGTAGAGATCGGGGCCGATGTGGCCGGCCTCCGGCTGGGCAAGCTGGAAACGCATGGCGAGCGCTGATAGACCCGCAAGGGCGAGAAACAGGAAAGCCGTCACGATATAGCGCCGTCCGATCAGCTTGTGATCGACCGTGACCAGCCAGCCGTAGAAGCCTTTCGGCGTTCGCCAGGCATGCGCCAGAAAGGCGCGCAGTCTCACCTCTTCGAGGCCGGTGTCACGGATGCCTTTCAGGCCCTCCTGGGTATGCTCGGCCGGCTTTCCCCCAATGCCGCTCATTCGAGGCTTCCGAGATAGGCGACGACCGCGTTGAGATCGTCGGCGCTAAGGGCAATGCGCGGCATCTTGGCGCCGGGCTTTATCGACTGTGGATCGGCAATCCAGGCGGCGAGCGCGCCAGGGGTCATGGCCAGCGTATCCGCGGCCAGTGCACGTCGGCTGGCGAGATGCGTAAGATCAGGACCGACCGTTCCGCTGGCAGGCGTGCCTCTTATCGTATGGCAGAGCGCACAGCCGGTGGAAAGAAATGCCTGTTGGCCGCGGCGTTCTTCCTCGCCGCCAGGCGCGGATGCGACGGCGTTTTGCCTGGATTGCCATGCGTCGAACGCTTCGCGGCTTTCCGCGATGACGGTGATGGCCATATGGGCGTGCTGATAGCCGCAGAATTCGGCACACTGGCCACGATAGATGCCGGGCTTATCGGCGATGAGGGTAAGCTGGCTTGGCCGGCCCGGAATGAGATCGCGCTTACCGGCAAGGTTCGGCACCCAGAAGCTATGAATAACATCGAGCGAATCGAGTTCGACCTTGACCGGTTCGCCAACCGGGACATGGATTTCATTTGCCGTGACGATCGATTGCGAGGGATCATTACCGGCATACCGGACCTCCCACCACCATTGGTGCCCCGTGATCCGCACGGCAAGCGTTTCCGTTCCGCTCAGCGAAGCAATGGATTTGCCGGCGAAAAAACTCGCTATCGTCATCATGACGAGCACCAGAACGGTCAACGCAACGGCGCTGCCGACAGCGCGGGTAAATCGGCGCTCCTGATGTGAATCGATCTCAAGCGGCGAGCGCGTTGTCTCGGAGAGGCGGCGACGCAAAAGCGCTGCCGCCAAGACCAGCATGACAAGCAGCCACGTGGCCGCCGCGACTGCGCTGAAAGACCAGATCAGATCAAGGATTCTCCGGGCGTTCGCACCGTGTGCATGGAGGGCCGATTGCCGATCGCCGCATCCTGCCAATACCAACATCGACGCTGCGCTGACCCACCTCAAACGCGGTTGCGCAGCCTTTCCCGCAACAATGCCAGTCAGGATTTGCGTTGGACATGTAAAGGCAAGCGACATTTGCGGTCATGTCCGCCTGCGAGAGCGGGCCAACGGACTCATGCACCTCGCCATGAAGGATCCACCATCGTTGCCAAGGCCATAACGCAGCTGGCTGAAAAAGGATGCTTGGCAACACCGCCCGGTGAAAACCGACGTGAAGCGGTGCGGGTTAGACGATGCGCAACTCCTGGGGAGCCTGATGCCGCCGACTGCTCGTTTGAATCCAGAAAGCAACCAAGAGCAGTGCGGCTCCGCCATAGATCAGGCCAGCGGGAATCCACATGATCAAGCCTGCAAGTTGCTGGTCCTCGAGCGGGCTGAGCCCCCACAGATCCGAGCCGACGGCATTAGCCGGATACCACAGCTTTGGCGAGACGACGAGCAAAACCCCGAGCAGCCCGGTGTGGAGCGAGGTGAAGAAGAGATGCATCACCGCATTGCCGCAAGCGTGCTCGCGGCCAGGGCGAGGCAGCAGCACCCACCAGAACAATAGCCCGGTACCGAGGAAGCTCGCATGCTGGGCATAGTGCAGGAAACCCTGCTGGAGGGCAGCCTCGAACAGCGCCGGGACATGCCAGATCCATATCGCGGCTCCGTGCAGGACGGTCGCGACCACAGGGCGGCTGATGAACGCCCAGATCGCCCGAAGCGTATTTGCATGTCCGGCCGCTCCGAATATCTGGCGCAGCTGTACCGGCAGTGCCCACATCATCGCCGCTGTCGGGCGGGAGGCAACCAGCAGAGGCGCTGCGACCGCCATCAGCAATTCATGCTCGATCATGTGCGCCGCAAACACATGTTCGCCCAACGCATGGATCGGGCTTACAAGGGCGAACGCCAGGACGGCCCAGCCGGCAGCAAACTGGAAGGCCTGCCGTGATCGCAAGCGGCGTCCGCGTCCGCTCCGTCGCCACAGTCGGCTGGCGCCCGCTGTATAGAGCGACACGACTGCCAGGAGCGGCAATGTGATGGGAAGCGCCAGTGTCCAACCGGCTTGCGGGGCGCCGTTGCCATAGCAGATCGAGGTCGAAAAGAGCGCGTCGAAGCTCATGATCCGCATCCGTCAGCCGGAAGAGCACCGGAGCTCCGGTTCATCTGGAAAGATCCAGATTGAAGCCACTGAGGCGCTGTTCTCACCTCCGTGCCTCTAGGCGTCCATCATCGATTTCGCCGGCTCCCGGGCGATGTTTTCTTCTATGCGTTCGTGTCCCGGTGTCCGCGGCAGGGCCTGGCGGAAGTTCTTGGCGTAATCTGCCGGCATTTTGGGCGGCATCAGCGGCTCATACGCATCTACCAGCGCTTCGATCACGACAGGGCCTTCCGTGGCGAAAGCCTGGTCGAGAACCGTCTCGATCTGATCGGCCCGCTCGATGCGAAAACCCTTTGCGCCCATTGCTTCCGCCGCCATGGCAAAATCGATCGGCTGCAATTCGCAACCGAATTGCGGATTCCCCAGAAACATCATCTGCTCCCAGGCGATCTGATTGAGCATGTTGTTCTTGATCACCAGAACCTTCAGCGGGATCTTGTAGCGCACCGCCGTCGAGAATTCGCCGAGCTGCATGGCAAAGCCGCCATCGCCGACGATGGCGGCAATCGGTCGACCGGGAAACGCGATGCCGGCAGCGATGGCGTAGGCGAGACCGCAAGCCATCGATGCCAGCGATCCGGACACCCCAAATGCCTGGCCGCTGCGAAGATCGACATGGCGGGCGGCCAGTTCCGTGTTCTGACCGGAATCCGTGGCCAGCACCGTGTCGTCGGCCAACCGTTGTCCGAACGCCCGGGCAATCGCCTGTGGCTTCAAGGGTTGCGCCTGCATGTCTTCCGACTGCCGCATCATCTCGCGCCATTTCCTCATGGTCTCCTGGGAACGGTGCAGGAACTCATCGGAGGGCTTCTGCGTCAGACGTTGGTTCAGCGCGCGCAATGTCTCGGCCGCGTCGCCGACAAGGCCGGCCTCGACCGGAAAGCGCAAGCCGATCCGCTGCGCATCGCAGTCGATCTGGACGCCACGGGCCTGCCCGGGCTGCGGGTAGTATTCGATATAGGGAAAGGTCGAACCGACAATCAGCACCGCATCACAGCTCTCCATCGCCTCTTGCGAAGCCAGGGTTCCAAGAATGCCGATCCCGCCGGTGGTGTAGGGATGGTCGTCCGGCAGCACCGCCTTGCCCAGCAAGGCCTTCGCGACAGGCGCCTGCAGCAGTCGCGCCGTGTGTTCGAGTTCGGCGGCCGCGCCGATGGCGCCGCGTCCGGCCAGGATCGCAACCCGCGAAGCGTCATTGAGAATGGCGGCGGCTTTGTCGAGCTCAACCTCCAGCGGTACGCTGTGACCGGCGAACATATCCTGCGGCGTGTGCGCCGGGCGATTGCGCTTGGAGCGCTTCGACGGATCGCTCTCCTGCTCCTGGATGTCGCTGGCAATCGAAAGATGGGCGACGCCCTTGCGCGCCAGCGCGGTTCGGCAGGCAAGGCTGGCGACGTTTTCCATATGCGCGGCGTCGGCGACATGTGCATTGTAAACGGAGACATCGTGGAACACGCGCGTCAGATCGACATCCTGTTGCGTGAACGTCTCGATCAGATCGTGGAACTGCATGCCCGTAATCGCCAGCACCGGAGCCTGGTCGAGCTTGGCGTCATAGAGGCCGGTCAGAAGATGTGTTCCGCCGGGACCGGACGTCGCAAGGCACACGCCCAGCTTTCCTGTCCACTTGGCATACGCACATGCCATGAAGGCAGCCGACTCTTCATGCCGGACCTGAACGAAGGCAATCTTGTCGCGCCGCGTCCGCAACGCTTCCATGACGCCGTTTATGCCGTCTCCCGGCAAGCCGAACACCACCTCCACGTCCCAGGCGACGAGCGTATCGATGAGAATTTCTGCTGCATTTGGCATGTCGGGGTAGCTCCGGTGGATGGTGTCCGAACCGGTGAATCCCGAGTTGGTTCCTTCGTCACAATAAATCGTGACAGGTTTCTGGAAGCGATCTTCCAGGAGCGGTCTATTCGATCTGCTCAAACGTGCATTGCCGTGGCGCCTTGTCGGGGCGCCAGCGCAGCAGTTTGGTGCCGTGGCGGAATCGATTGCCGGTAACGTGGTCGAAGCGGACCTCCACCACCAGTTCAGGCTGCAAGGGTTCCCATTGTCCGCTGCGCTCCGTGCTCCAGCGGCTCGGGCCGCCGGGCGCCTTGCCGGTGAATCCGGGCTCTGACCGCAGCCCTTCCAGCCGGCGCGTGAGCGCTCCTCTGTCGGTCCTGGCGATGGTCGACGTGAAGCCGACGTGATCGAGCTTGCCGTCGTCATTGTAGAGGCCGAGGAGCAGCGAGCCAACCTCACGACTGTCCGCGAGATAACGGAAACCGCCGACAACGCAATCGGCGGTGCGCCTCGGCTTTACCTTCACCATCGCACGTTCGCCGCACAGATAATGCTCATCAAGCACTTTGGCCATGATGCCGTCGGTCGATGCATGGCCGGAGCCGTGTAGCCATCGAGCCGCCGTGGCTGCATCATAAGTGCACTTCGACAGGCGAAGATCTGGACTGTTCGAGGAGGTCACCAAGTCCTCGATCGCTCGCCGCCGTTCCACAAGTGGCTTGCCCGTGATGACCTCGCCGCCCGGCCTGGCAAGCATGTCGAAGAGGATCAGACTGGCAGGCGTCTGCGAACTCAGTTTGCGGATTCTGCTTTGTGCCGGGTGAAGGCGCATCTGCAGCGCCTCGAAGGAAAGCTCACCGTCAACCTCAATGACAATCTCGCCGTCGAGGACGAAATGCCCGCGCTTGAGGTCACGCAAAATGTCCGTGATTTCTGGAAAATAGCGGCCGAGCGGCTTGCCGGATTTGGCGCGCAGGTCAACGGTGTCGTCGCTCTTGAAAGCCAGGCAGCGAAACCCGTCCCATTTGGGCTCGTACTGCCAGCGGTTTCCATCCCGGGGGATTTCATCGGCAAGCTTGGCCTCCATCGGAGACGTGTCCAGCGGGAGCGGGAAGGCGTTTATTGGTTCATGCACGGGTAGGCCTCCAAAACCGGCTCAGGAACGGCTCCGGCTTTTTTCAACTTCCAGGACTGGCACCGCGTTCCATCTGACGGTTCATGCCTGGTTCTTCGCGATGGGACATTTTCATTTGCCGCGGAACCCGGATGACGGCTGGCCGCTTTGATGTCATCGGCAGCGCTAACGGAGATGCCCCATCGATCCCTCATTGTGGATAGCTTTTGTCGGAACCGTCATTCTCATGCAGGTGCCGCCAGGTCCCGACAGCATGCTGGTGATGGCCCGCGGCATTGGACAGGGGCGCGACGTGGCGCTGCTCACGGTGCTCGGCATGACGCTGGGCGCCGGACTTGTGCAGCTTCCGCTGATTGCATTCGGCCTGTCCTCGCTTGTCCACGCCTCGCCCCTGGCGTTCAATCTGCTTCGATGGGCCGGGGCGGCCTACATCGTCTGGCTGGGTGTCCGGCTGCTGCTTTCATCCTCGGCAACCATTCCCACGGGTGACCTCAAGGCCCTGCGGCCGCTCGCCGCCGCCCGGGAAGGAATGATCGCCAATCTGAGCAATCCCTGGCCTTTGATGTTCATGGTTGCGTTCCTGCCGCAGTTTGTCGATCCGCACAGGGGCTCCGTCACGTCGCAGCTGGTGCTGCTTGGCGCAACACAGAAGATAACCGGTGTGCTGGTGCTGGGAGCCTATGCCTTGGCATCGGGCGCGGCCGGGGCATGGGTCATGCGGCACCCTCGCGCAAGGCTTTGGCAGCAGCGGCTCACCGGCTGTCTCATCATCGGCCTCGGCTTACGGATGGCGATCGGCGGCGGTACGAGCCGCTGACCAAGCGGATGAACGGGCTGGGCCGAACACTCGACTTTGGCGCCGCGGGATTTTCTTTCGGGGAAAGTTTTGTGCCAAGTCGCCTGAATGACAGGCTCCGACACCCTTCTTCAGTGGAGCGGAGCATTCGCTTGGATGTCCGGCTCCGCCGAAAGAACCCGCATCGGATGAAACGTCGTCGCGGGCCGGGACTGGTCCAGGAACAAAAAGCCTGACCAGAGGTTCGAGCCTCGATCTCAATGCAGCTTGAAACGGCTGCTTCATCGCCGTCCGATTGGAATGTTCGTCATGATTTCTTGCGTGGCCTCGGTAAAGACGCGCCTTCAATGAACAAGCCACCTGACGAGGGCCAAAGGGCAAGCGGGCAAAAAAAGGGCGGCGTCGTTCGGGCTCTCGGGCTTGGTCTGATCACCGGCGCGGCCGATGACGACTGCTCGGCCATCGGTACCTACGCGAGCGCCGGAGCGCGGTTCGGGCCTGACCTGCTGTGGACGGCACCTGTCACGCTGCCGATGATGTATGTCGTCGTCTATCTTTCATCCAAGCTTGGCCAGGTTTCGGGTCGCGGGCTTTTCAAGGTCATATCGGACTTCTATCCGCGTTGGCTGCTATGGTCCGTGCTGGTGGGCGTGCTGATTGGCAACACGATCGAGGCAGCCGCAGATCTTGGCGCCATGTCGGCGGCCATCGTGCTGTTCGTTCCTCTGCCTGCTCCCTTGGTCGTCATTGCCGTTGCGGTCGTCATTTTTGCCCTGCAGGTGTTCGGATCGTATAAATTGATCCGAAATGTGTTCCGGTGGCTGGCTCTGGCTCTGCTTGCCTATGTGGTCTCCGCGGTGCTTGCCAAACCGGATGCAGCCTCTGTCCTGCGCGGCACGCTGTTGCCAAAAATCGAATTCAGCCGCGAATACCTGTCCATCCTCGTCGCCATCATCGGGACCACGCTCTCCGCATACCTTTACACGTGGCAGTCCAATCAGGAGGTGGAGGAGGAGATAGCCAAGGGTCGAACGAGCCTCGAAGAGCGCAAAGGCGCCACGGAGAGCGAACTGCGCCGATCCCGCCGCGACATCCTGATCGGCATGACGTTCTCCAATCTGATCATGTATTTCATCATTCTTTCGACAGGTTCGACGCTCTACAAGGCCGGGCAGACGCAGATCGAGACAGCGGCGCAGGCGGCCGAAGCGCTGCGGCCGCTTGCCGGCGACGCTGCCAGCATTCTGTTTGCGGTCGGTGTAATTGG
>NZ_RZQY01000300.1:0-6945 GCF_003998575.1 Mesorhizobium sp. M7A.F.Ca.CA.001.10.2.1
GAGGCGACGAACTTGTTGGCAGGCCTGTCATAGAGTTCCAGCGGCTGAAATCGACGATCGTCTACGTCACCCACGACCAGATCGAGGCCATGACGATGGCCGACCGCATCGTCGTGATGGACCGCGGCAGAATCCAGCAGGTCGGGGCGCCGCTGGAACTCTATGACAGGCCTGCCAACAAGTTCGTCGCCTCCTTCCTCGGCTCGCCGTCGATGAGCTTTGTGTCCGGTTCGCTCAAGACGACGCTTGAGAAAACCTGGTTCGAATCGGCCGGTGGCGGGCGGCTTGCGCTTGCCGGCAAACAGGTGCCGGCGGACAGCGCGGTGGAGGCTGGCATCCGGCCCGAGCATTTTATCGTCGGCGAGGCTGTCGACGCGATGGCGATCAGAGTGGATGTCGTCGAGCCCACCGGCTCCGAAACACATGTCTATGGCGCTATCGGTGCTGATACGGTACGCGCCGTGTTCCGCGACAGGGTGCCGGTCAGGCCGGGAGACCTGCTGCCGGTCTCGGTCGACCCCGGCAACATCCATCTGTTCGACAAGGCAACGGGCCTGCCTCTATGAAGACGCCGGCCGACATCATCACGCGGCTGCAGCTGATGTCGCAGGACGGAACGAAGTCGGATCGCAAGCTGGCCGGCTTCGTGCTGGCAGACCTCGATTTCGTTTCCAAAGCGGCGATTTCGGAAATTGCCTTGCGCGTCGGTGTCAGCGAGCCGACGGTGACGCGGTTCTGCCGCAACCTCGGCTGCGAGGGCCTGCGCGACTTCAAATTCTATCTGGCGCAAGCCATCGCCATCGGCGGCCAGTATCTGTCGCCGGAGCCGTTGAGCCGCGATGCCCGCGAACAGCGCATCGCTTCCGCCATCACCGAAGCGGCGATATCGGCCATCCAGCGCGCCAGCGAAAACCTCGACATGACGACGCTGGTCGCCGTCGCCGCACGCATCGCTGTTTCCGGTAATGTGCTGTGCATCGGCTCCGGTGGCATTTCGTCCATGATGGCGACCGAAATGCAGAACCGGCTGTTCAGGCTTGGCGTGTCGGTGCTGGCGCAGATCGACGGACAGTTGCAACGCATGTACGCCGCCGTTGCCACCCCCGACACCACGCTGATCGCCTTCTCCGTCTCCGGCTATGCGCGATCGGTCATCGATGCGGTGCAGGTCGCCCAGCAATATGGCGCCACCACGATCGCCATCACCCCGCCGGACTCCGCACTCGCCAAGGTCGCCGACACGGTCATCCATTTCCAGTCGCTCGAGGACGGCAATATCTACAAGCCGACATCGTCTCGCTATGCGCTGCTGTCGATCGTCGACATGATCGTCACCTCGGTCGCCGAGACGCGCGGACCGAGGGTTTTGGAGAATCTGCGCCGCATCAAGCAGAGCGTTAACACGTTGAAAGTCGACGATCCGCGTTTGCCATTGGGCGATTGAACCCCTACGGCCAAGGACATCAGGATTGATGGCCGAGCGCCTCGATGCTTTTCGCCAATTTCGCCGGATCGCCTTCAATGCGCACGGTCTTCAGCCGCGCGGTGCCGCCGGCGACAACCGAGACAGCGGACCCGGGCACGCCCAGAGCCTTGGCCAGCAGCTTTTCGAGCGCATGATTGGCGGCGCCGTTTTCCGGCACGGCGCGGACGCGCGCTTTCAGATGGCTTCGCCCGTCCGCCGTGGCCTCGAAGCCTTCGAGCCTGTCCAGCGCAGCCTTTGGCGTCAGCCGGACAAACAGCTCGGCGCCGTTTTCGCGCAGGCGAAACGGCGTGCTCATAAGGTCATCCTGCTCACAGGATCAGAGGCGCCACCGTGGTGAGCAGAAACTGCCGCAGGAAGAACAGGATCAGAAGCAGGATGATCGGCGAGATGTCGATGCCGCCAAGGTCCGGCATGAAGCGGCGGATAGGCCGCAACGCCGGCTCGGTCAGCCGGTAGAGCATGTTGCCGATGCTGCCGACGAACTGGTTCTTCGAATTGACGACGTTGAAGGCGTAGAGCCAGGAAAAGATCGCCGAGGCGATGATGATCCACCAGTAGAGGTCAAGCGCCATGACGATTGTTTGAATGAGGGCGAGCATGCCGGTCTCCAATTGTTGCCGACATGTAGCCATTGCACGCGAAACCGGCAAGGGCCGCCTTTCTGTGGAGCGCCAATACCGGCCCGGTCGGACTGTAGGGCATGTCGCCGACACCCCAACGAAGGCGCGAATACACAAAACCGGCAAGGGCCGCTTTCCGCCGGCGCCAGATCGACGCTTGACGGCACTGGATTTCGGCAAACCTCCGCCTTGACAGGAAACCGCGGCGCCCGATAAATGCGCCCATCCGCTGGACGGGGCTGTAGCTCAGCTGGGAGAGCGCGTCGTTCGCAATGACGAGGTCAGGAGTTCGATCCTCCTCAGCTCCACCAGCGGAATAATTCTCCACGCTGCGCGCCAGATGCCCATCTTTGCGCCACATGCAGTCCGCGACGCTCGTCCCGGCTTGCCCCCGCGGTTGGCATTTGCTGTGCCAGCACCTTAAAAGGCCGCGCTACATCGCCTATTTCGCAATATCCGGCAAAACTTTTGTCAATTGGACTTATGGCGGAAGAGCTCGCTGATTGTTTCCGTTTTTTTTGGAAACCACCCCACTAAATTGACGTTACCAAATCAGTTTTTTCTGTGCGTTGTGACCAGGGCGTTTCGGCGGGGGCGACCGGAGACGCTAGATCGATTTCGAGTCGAAATGAAAAATCCGCCTGCGGAAGCAAAGACGTGTCAATTCGCGACAATCTCGCTGCAAACCTTAGACGGCTGTGCAAGGACCATGCCTCCGTAAGTGCGGTATGCCGTGAGCTGCGCATCAATCGCACGCAATTCGAACGCTATCTGCAAGGGCAGACCGTTCCCAACAAAGCTACCGCCAAGCTGATATGCGATTACTTTCGGATCGACGAAGCCGAACTGTACCAGGATCCCGGCGCACCCGAGCCGGCGATGCGTGGCCTGCCGCCGGTTTCCGAGAGCCTGTTCAACCAGATGATCCGCCCTCCCAGTCCTTCGATCGCGGGCGGCACCTATTTCACCTATTTCTCGATCCCGGGCCGCCTCGACCTCCTGATGCGCTCGGTGACCTTCGTGAGGCGCGAAGCCGAACTGGTCACCTTCCGAAGGGTCACCGGATGGTCGGAGCGCCGGGGATCGACCTGGGCACGAGCGCGCGGCAATCACTATGGCGTGGCGATCTCGCGGCTGAACTGGATCTATTTCAGCGGCATCAATCGCCGCCAGACCGGGGAGCCGTCGCTGATCTCCGTGCAATGGGCTCCCATCTCCGAACCGGTGCTGATGGGCAAGGCCATGCTTCTGACGGAGGCCGGCCCGGCATTCGTGTCCGTCATCATGCGGCGCGACATTGCCAACATCCACCCAAGGGATGCCATCAGCATGGCGCATGTCATCAATCTCGACGATCCGGGCGTCGATCAACTGGTTGTCAGCCTCACCCGGGACGGGTTGGGCTAACCCCTCGGATCGCCGTGTCTTACGCCAAATAAGAATAAGCGTACGCCAATTAAGCGTATGCCAACGATTGTCTACTCTGTATCTGAATAAAATCGATATTTTACACTTTAATGCCAGGAAAGATAATCCACGGGTCCGTCTTAGGATCGTGGTTTTACTATAATTTTAACAAACCATTAACTCTTCCGACCTTACCTTTCTTCACGCGGATCCCGTTCCGGGGGTCTTTCAACGGATCCCAAATTGGGGTCAGGAAAGGGATGAAAATGGCCAAGAAAGTGACCAATGCTCCGAAGCTGACGATTGCCGCCGGCACGCAGACCGTCTTCTTTTCGCAGGGCATGCACTACAACAAGCGCTGAAGCCGTTCTGCGCCGACGAGCGTCTTGCTTGTCGGCGCCTCGGCTCCACAGATGGCAATCAGCTTCATGAAAATGCGCTCTTCGAAAACGCTTGTTTTCTACCCCGGACCGAACAAGGTCACGGCATGCAACTTCCTGACCAGGAGCGTGTTTGAATGCAGTCCTGAGATGGTCGGCCTTCTCGCTTCGTGGGACAAATGGGCATCGACGGCGGACATTGCCCGCGCCCATGGATGGTCGAAGTCCGAGTTGAAGGCTGTCGTTCCCCAGTTGCTCGATTTCTCCGCGCTGGTCACAGCCGGATCGCCTCTCGCCGAGCAGGAGGAACAGTTTTCAGGACAATGGAGTTGGGGGCTTCCGACGGCGCTGATGCATTTCTGTGTCCAGGACAGCGAATACATGACCATCGAGCAAGCGGAAGAGCGGCAGATAGAACGCGCCGGCCATACGCCGCAGCCGAACCTCATGCTCAAGAATTCCGCAGGCGCCATCCAGCTGCCGAATGCACTGGAAGACAATGAACTTCTCAGCTTGATGGCGCGGCGCCGCACCAACCGCACGGCGGCTCAGCCCACCATCACGGCCAAACAGCTTTCCGATTGCCTGTTCGCAGGGCTCGGCATCATCGGCGAGACCGCCAATTGCGTTGGCACCCTGCCGCTCGGCATGACCCCTTCAGGCGGCGCGCGAAATCCCTATGAGGCCTATGTGGTCGCGCTCGGCGTCGATGGCCTCGAACCCGGTGTCTATCACTATTCCGCCGCGGATCACGACCTTGGCAGGATTTCCGCAAACCATCTGCCGAAAATCTCCGAACTGGTCGGCGGACAGGAGTGGGCCGACGCCATGCCGTGCCTTGTCCTGCTTTGCGCCAAGCTAGATCGCACGATGTGGAAATATGAGGACGCCAACGCCTATCGTGTCGTGCTGATCGAGGCCGGCCATATCGGCCAGAACATCATGCTGGCAGCGACCAATCATGGCCTGTCGGCATGTCCGACAGCCGCGCTCAGCCATTCCGCCATCAAGCGGCTGCTTGGTCTCGACAGTTTCACCGACGCACCGATCTATGCCTTGACCCTCTCGACGCCGGAAAGAGATCCGTCCACGGCGGGCCAGTCCATCAATTAGCCGACCAACTATGTGCATCACAGCCAGTAACGCGTTCCCTAGGGTATAACCAGAGACAGGAGCAGCACGTGCCAAATCAATCCTTACGCCAGTCGGAAATCGATAGCCTTCAATATATTTCGTCGATGACCAATGAGCTCGTGCAGATGGCCGAAGCAAGCCGTTTTCCGATGATCTCCTATCTGCTGGGCATGGCCTATGCAGAGGCCTTCGACGTTCTTCGCGGCGCACGGCCGGCCAGGCATGCGCAGCTCAGCGGCAACCCGCTGCACCCCAAGGCGCAGGCAAAGGACACTCGGGCCGCCCAGCCACGGAGAGCGTAGCGACATGCAGTCGTCAGCCGCATGCGCGGTGGCCGGCTCGACCTCCCGGCCAAACCGCTGGGAGACGCTGTGCGCGTTGCAAAGCCTGCTGCCGTTGCTGAAGAAGGCCGTGACGGACCTGCGCCGCGCCGACATGGTCTACTGGTTCGAGCAGGCCGATGCCGAGGTCGCCAACATCATCAGGGGCCACCCCTCCGATGCAACCGCAATCCCGGCCCTGATTGCATCCTGCCCGCAGGACCGGCATCCGGTCGCTCAAACTTGATGCCAAACGCGACGCGTTCATTGGCGCCGCTGAAAATGCTCTGATCACCAGTTTTTCAATTTCAGACCGGAACCTATTGCGCGTCTGGAATGCCAAGGGGGACCTGCACATGAACATGATAGCCAACATCAGAAGCGTCGATGCCAGGGAAGGCGTTTTCAGCCGGCTCGACGTCTTGATCGCCAGGCGGCCGCCATCGCCTGACGCCGCGCGGGTCGAGGCCCGCCAACTCGTCTCGATGGCGATTGCCGACAGCTGCCAGGCCGACAGTCTCTGGGGTACAGTGGACGCTTTCCACGCCCATTTCGACTTCATGATGCAGACCATCGAGATCAACGGCGCCGATGACCCGGGCCTCGGGCCCTTGCGCACGAAATGCCGTTTCTATCTCGAACAGGTCGAGGCCCTGAGCCTGTCACTGGCCTATTGACAGGCCGGCCCGAACAAATTCGGTCCTAGAGCAATTCCAGGAAAAGTGTGAAATGGTTTTCCCGGGAAAACGCAGAGCGTTTTCCCTTGGGAATTGCGTCAAACCAAAGAATTAGAGCAGTTAGCCGTTTCCGTGAAACGGTGAACTGCTCTAGTTGCGCAGGCTGAACACGAACGGCGCTGTACGGCTCAGACGCGAGCCGAGTTCCGGTGGCGGTTTCGGCACCGTGGCGCCTTGCAGCACGGCGAGCGCCGCACGGTCCAGATCCGCATCCCCCGAGGAACGAGAGAGCCTGGCAGACAGGACCCGGCCGGACGAGTCGACCGTGAAGGCGACATATGGCCTGCCCTCCACGCGTCGGGCCTTGGCAGAACTGGGATAGCGTGTGTGCCGCTTGATCCAAGCACCCAGACGGGAGTCCCATTTGCTGGAGTCGCCGGAGCGAGACGTCGATTCCGCCGCCTTCGGCGCGGCGGTCCTGGCCGCGGGCCGTGCGTCGGCGCTGGCGACGGCTGCCGTCTTCGACGGAGCCGCCTTCTCCTTCTTAAGCCGCGGCTTGGGCTTCTCGACAGGCTTCTTCGCCTTGGCCTCGACCGGTTTCTTGTCTTTGACAATTTCGACCGGTTTCGGCTGCGGCAAGGGAATGACGACGTCTGGCGTGACAGCCTCGACCACATCCGGGATGACCTCATCCGGCGGCGGCTGATCGACCTGTTCAGCCGTTTCGGCCTGGGTAGATTCGGTCTGGGTGGGTTCGGTCTCGTCTGGCGCGACCGCTTCCGGCGGCTCGACAACCGGCTCGGCCTTTTCGACCGGTTCTTCAGGTGTCGGCTCGGTCGTCGGTGTCGGTTCGGTCTGATCTGGCGTCACCGCGTCCAGCGCGGCGACCTGCTCTTCCACGGCCGGCATCACCACCATCGG
>NZ_RZQY01000301.1:0-6902 GCF_003998575.1 Mesorhizobium sp. M7A.F.Ca.CA.001.10.2.1
GCAACAGCAGTTCGTATGAGGCATCGGATTATGTCGACCGCGCGGCGATCAGCGAAGAGCTAGCCTACGCCCGCAAGATCTGCACGCGCCATGGCTGGCCGATGATCGACGTCAGCCGCCGCTCGATCGAGGAAACGGCGGCGGCCATCGTTGCCCTGCGGGGGAAGACGCGCTAGGGCGTCGATATTCAGGTGATGCCGGCCTGCAAATGGCGGTTTCCTGCGCTTCCGGTGCTCACGTACTTTAAGTACGCTCCGCTCCGGTTCTCGGAAGCCACCATTTTCGACTCGGCCTGACCTGAATCTCAACACCCTAGTCGGTGCCAGAAAACCAGGCGTACAAACCATGACCGAAAAACTCATCCTCGCTTCCGGCAGTCCGTTCCGCAAGGCGATGCTCGTCAATGCCGGCGTCGATGTCGAGGCGGTGCCGGCCGATGTCGACGAGCGCGCGCTCGAGGGGCCTTTGCAGGATAGCGGCGTCTCGCCCGAGGATGTCGCCCTGGTGCTGGCCGAGGCCAAGGCCACAGAAGTGAGCGAGCGCAGGCCGGGCGCCCTGGTGCTCGGCTGCGACCAGACGCTGTCGCTCGTCGACGAGGTGTTCCACAAGCCGGCTGACATGGAAGGTGCCCGCCGTCATCTGCTGGCGCTGTCGGGCAGGACCCACCAGCTCAACAGCGCCGCGGTGCTGGTTCGCGACGGCAAGGTCTTGTGGCGGCATGTCGGCATTGCTTCGATGACCATGCGCAAGCTCGACCCGGCCTTCGTCGGCCGCCATCTCGCCCGCGTCGGCGCCAAGGCGCTGGGAAGCGTCGGCGCCTATCAGATCGAAGGCGAAGGCATTCAATTGTTCGAGAAAATCGAGGGCGATCATTTCACCATTGTCGGCCTGCCGCTTCTGCCGCTGCTGGCCGAACTGCGTGACCTGGGGGCAATCGATGGCTGAGGCGTCGAAGAAGGCCTTCGTGTCAGGCCATCCGGTCAAGCATTCGCGCTCGCCAAGAATCCATGGCCACTGGCTGGCCAGGCATGGCATTGACGGCAGCTACCAGGCCATCGATGTCGCGCCGCAGGATTTTGCCGAGTTCGTGAACACGCTGCAGGCAAACAATTACCGCGGCGGCAACATCACCATCCCGCACAAGGAAGTCGCCTTCGCGTTGGCCGAGCGCCGCGACCAGGCGGCGCAAGAGATCGGCGCCGTCAACACGCTGTGGTTCGAGAACGGCGTCCTGTGGGGCGGCAACACCGACGGTCACGGCTTTGCCGCCAACCTCGACGATCATGCGCCGGGCTGGGCAAGCAACGGTCCGGCGGTGGTGCTTGGCGCCGGCGGTGCGTCGCGCGCCGTCATCCATGCGCTGAAGCAGCGCGGCGTTGCCGACATCCGCATCGTCAACCGCACTCTGGCCCGAGCGCAGGAATTGAGGGATCGTTTCGGCGCCGGCGTGTCGGCGCATGGCATGGCGGCGACCGATGAACTGCTCGGCGATGCCGGCCTGCTGGTTAACACCACAGCGCTCGGCATGCATGGCAATGAAGGCCTGTCGGCCGATCCCGCCCGGCTGCCGGACCACGGCATCGTCACCGACATCGTCTATGTGCCGCTGGAGACGCCGCTGCTCGCCGCCGCCCGCGCGCGAAATCTGAAGACGGTCGACGGCCTCGGCATGCTGCTGCATCAGGCCGTGCCCGGCTTCGAGCGCTGGTTCGGCGTCAGGCCGCAGGTCACGGGGGAATTGCGCGCGCTTATCGTCGCCGATCTGGTGCCGAAGCCATGATCGTGCTCGGACTCACCGGCTCCATCGGCATGGGCAAGTCGACCACGGCCAGGATGTTCGCTGACGCCGGCGTGCCGGTCCATGATTCCGACGAGGCAGTGCATCGCCTCTATGCCGGCAAGGCAGCCCCCCTGGTCGAGGCCGCCTTTCCCGGCACCACACTTGCCGGCGTGGTCGATCGTGCCAAACTTGGCGCGCGCGTGCTCGGCGATGCCGCCGCGCTGAAGCGGCTCGAGGCGATCATTCACCCATTGGTGCGCGCCGACGCCGATGCCTTCCTGGCCAAGCATCGTAACGCGAGCGAATCGATCGCGGTGCTCGACATTCCCCTGCTGTTCGAAACCGGCGGCCGCAACCGCGTCGACAAGGTCGTCGTCGTCACCGCCCCGGCCGAGACCCAGCGCGAACGCGTGCTGGCGCGGCCGGGCATGACGGAAGAAAAACTGGCATCGATCCTGGCCAAGCAGGTGCCGGACGCGGAAAAACGCCGCCAGGCCGATTTCGTCGTCGACACCGGGCGGGGATTGGACGCTGCGCGTGTTCAAGTGAACGCGATCATTGCGGAGCTAATTGGGCGCGGCGGACCGCGCCACTGACACTGGCTGCTGTCTGTCAACGTCGGCGCCGCCCCTCATCTGCCTGCCGGCATCTTCTCCCCGTATAGTGACGGAGAGAAGGACGCTGTCGCAAAGGATTTCGCCAATCTCCAAGGTTCGGAAAGGGAGCCGAGGTTGCGGCCAGCCCCTTCTCCCCGTCACTATACGGGGAGAAGGGCCCGGCAGGGCGATGAGGGGCAGCGCAAACCTGTAGTGATTGCCTTGATCAGCTTCGTTTCCCATTGCCATTTTGTTCCGGTCTCACGATTCTGCTCCTTTGGAGCGACTGATTCGATGCGTGAAATCATCTTCGACACGGAAACCACCGGCCTCGATTCGCGCGACGACCGCGTCATCGAGTTGGGCGGCGTCGAGCTGGTCAACCGCTTCCCGACCGGCAGGACCTTCCACCACTACATCAACCCGCAAGGCCGCGCGATCCACGCCGAGGCGCAGGCGGTGCACGGCATCAGCGCGGCGGACCTCGCGGGCAAGCCGACCTTTGCCGAGATTGCGCAGGAGTGGCTGGACTTCACCGACGGCGCCAAGCTGGTCGCCCACAACGCAACCTTCGACGTCGGCTTCCTCAACGTTGAATTCGGCCGGCTGGGTCACCCGGTCATAGACAATGGTTTTGTCGTCGACACGCTGGCGCTGGCGCGCCGCAAGCACCCGATGGGCCCCAACTCGCTCGATGCGCTCTGCCGGCGCTACGGCATCGACAACACCAAGCGCACCAAGCACGGCGCCCTGCTCGATTCCGAATTGCTGGCCGAGGTCTATATCGAGCTGATCGGCGGCAAGCAGGCGGCACTCATCCTCGACAGCGCCACCGCGCCGGCGCAAGGCGAGAATGTCCGCCAGATCGAAATCATCATCAGCCAGCGCCCGGCACCCCTGCCGCCGCGTGTCACCGAAGCCGAACGCGCCGCGCACACCGGCATGGTCGGGACGCTTGGCGAAAAGGCGCTGTGGCTGAAGGTTGCGGCTGGCTGAGCAACTACTGACCGAAACCCTCGCGTCTTCGTCATCCTAGGGCGGAGCAGGAGCGAAGCGACGTTGCGGAGACCCTAGGATCCATGCAGTGACAGTGGTGCAGTGGCTCCGGCGGTGCAAAAAACCGAACGCCTACCACCCCGTCCCGCGAATCAGCTCGAACCATTCCGGATTGGCCTTTTCAATTAGATCTTCCGTTGGCGCGGCCAGCGTTTCAGCGACTTCTCGCGCTGGATGGCATCGGTGATATCGAAAAATTCTTCGTACCAGACCAGCCGCTGAACACCGTAGCGGCTGGTGAAGCGCGAGCCCTCACCGGATTTGTGCTCCGGCATGCGGCGACCGAGATCGTTGGTGACACCGATATAGATGGTGCCGGCCTTCTGGCTCGCAGTCATGTAGACATAGCCGGTCATCGTTTTAGCGTAGCGAGCATAGGCGCGGGGGCAAGCGCCATTCTGATCCGTTGCATTCTAAGGCGCACGTCACGGCATGGATCCTAGGGTCTGCGCTGCGTCGCTTCGCTCCTTGCTTCGCCCTAGGATGACGAAGACGGGAGGGCTAGGCCATTCGAAGGGCGCCGGCGCCTCAGCTATCTCTCCAGCACCTCAAACAGAAAACCCGGCGCGAGGCCGGGTTCTCAGAAAACAACAGCGATGGCAGCCGAGCTCAGCTCACCTTGACCTTGGACGCCTCGTCCTCGGCCAGCTTCTGCTGGAACATCTGTGCGAAGTCGATGGGGTCGAGCATCAGCGGCGGGAAGCCGCCATTGCGGGTTGCCTCGGCGATGATCTGGCGGGCGAACGGGAACAAAAGGCGCGGGCATTCGATGAACAGGATCGGCAGCATGTGCTCCTGCGGAAAACCTGCGATGGCGAACACGCCGCCATAGACCAACTCGACATTGAACAGCACTTCCTGGTCGAAGGACGCCTTGGCGTTCAGCGTCAGATTGACGTCGAACTGCTTGTCGGAGAGCGGGTTGGCGTTGACGTTGACGTTGATGGCGATGCCCGGCGCCTTGTCGCGACCGCGCAGCGAATTGGGCGCGCCGGGGCTTTCGAAGGACAGGTCCTTCACATATTGCGCCAGAACGTTGAGCGACGGCTGCGCCGCATTGCCGTTTCCGTTGGCTGCGCCGACCGGCGCGTCATCTTTGCTGGCCATAAGCCTTGTCCTCTTGCCTGGGCAGCGTCGCTGACCGAATTGAAATCGGGCGTTCGCTACCATGGCGGGGATGACAAGACAAGGTTTGCCGCCTTGCTTCCGGGCTGCGGGATGGAGATGGGACGGCGCCCTAATCGTCCTTCAGGCGGCGCCACGGCGAGTTGTGATCCGGTCCGCGCTTCAGATCGTCTTCGCGCGAATAGTCGCCGTCTTCGAGGTCGATGACCCTGTCGCGCCGGCCACGAAAACCGCCGGTCGAGAAATCGGTGGCGACGACAATGCGGCCCTTGAACCGGCTCCAGGCAAAATCGCGCAATGGCGGCAGGAACAGCAGCAGGCCGATGATGTCTGATATGAAGCCGGGGATGATCAGGAGGATCGCCGCAACCACGATCATGGCGCCGTGCGCAAGATGGCGGCTGGGGTTCTGGCCGGCGGCCATCTCGGTGCGGATGCGGGCCATCACACCAAAGCCCTGGTATCGGAGCAAAAGCACGCCGGCGATGCTCGAGGCCAGCACGAGGCCGACCGTCGCCAGCGCGCCGACCTCGCGGCCGACGATGACGAAACCGGCGATTTCCAGCAGCGGAAGCGCGAGGAGAAAGAAGGGAAGCAGCGAAATGCGCAAGTCTTGCCAACCTTTTTCGATTGTTATGATCGTTTCGATTGTTTTGGCCGCCAGCGAGCAATCGCCGCTGGCACTGAGGCTGTTAGATAGGTATGCCTGCCTTTGATTTGAATGATTGCGCCTTGCGTTCTATATGCTTTGAATGTTGAACGCTATGCGACCGTGGCCATTGGGCCTGACGGTCCGGCCACAGGGCAGGGATTGATTGGCGGAAGATATGGGATTCTTCGACTTCGGCACGATTTTCTTCCTGATTGCGGCGGTGGTCATCTTTTTCCAGCTGCGCAATGTGCTGGGCCGCCGCACCGGCAGCGAACGGCCGCCCTTCGATCCCTATTCGGCGGCTCGCACCGGCGACAAGGATGCCGCCCAGAAATCCGAAAACGTCGTCTCGCTGCCGCGCAAGCGCGCGCCAGGCGAGCCGGCTCCCGACACCTATGCCGCGATCGACGCTTTCGCCAAGCCCGACACCGACCTCAACAAGGGCCTGCGCACGATCAAGGACAATGATCCGTCCTTCGAGCCGAAGGGTTTCGTCGACGGCGCCAAGATGGCTTACGAGATGATCGTCATGGCCTATGCCGACGGCGATCGCAAAACGCTGAAGAACCTGTTGTCGCGCGAGGTCTATGACGGTTTTGTCGCCGCCATCGGCGAGCGCGAGGCCAAGGCGGAAAAGATCCAGTCCTCCTTCGTCGGCATCGACAAGGCCGACATCGTCTCGGCCGAGATGAAGGGCGGCGAGGCGCATGTCACGCTGCGCATCATCAGCGAGCTGATTTCGGCGACCCGCGACAAGGCAGGCGCGGTCATCGACGGCGACCCGGAAACCGTCGCCGAGGTCAAGGATGTCTGGACCTTCGCCCGCGACACGCGCTCGCGCGATCCGAACTGGAAGCTCGTCGCCACCGAGGAAGAAGACTAGTTCGGAAACACGCGGCGAGGCTCCGGTGTCGCTATCGCCTCTTTTTGTCGAGAAAGCCTTTGGCGACCTGCCCGGCTGGGACGATGACGACCATCTGGCGGCCTTCGCCGCCTTTCGCCGCTCGGCCTTCCATGTGCTGACCAAACCCTATCGCAGCGGTGCGCTCGGCGTCGACTTCCAAGCTTTTGCCGATGCCTACGCGGAGGCGCGGACCGTTTCGCCGGCGAATCGGTCGCCGGTTTTGGCCCGCGGGGAAGCCCGCGCCTTCTTCGAGCGCCATTTTGCCCCGGCGCTTGTCCCTGCCGAACATGGCGGCGCCGGGCTCGTCACCGGCTTCTATGAACCGCAAGTCGAGGCGTCACCGGTGCGCACGGACCGATTTTCGGTGCCGTTGCTGTCGCGCCCGGCCGATCTCGTCGATATCGACGACGGAAACCGGCCGCCCGGCCTGGATCCCTACCTCGCTTTCGCGCGCCAGACGCCGAACGGGCCGGTCGAGTATCCCGACCGTGGCGAGATCGAGCGCGGCGCGCTCGACGGCAAGGGCCTGGAAATCGCCTGGCTGGCCGACAAGGTCGATGCCTTCTTCATTCACGTGCAAGGTGCCGCACGCCTCGCCATGACCGACGGCCGGCTTGTCCGCGTCACCTATGCCGCCAAATCCGGCCAGCGCTTCACCGGGCCCGGCAAGATCCTGAGCGAGATTGGCGAGATCCCGCTGGCGGAGGTGACGATGCAGTCGATCCGCGCCTGGTTCAAGGCGCATCCGGACCGCGTCGACGAGATACTGCGTCAGAACCGCTCCTACAT
>NZ_RZQY01000302.1:0-6893 GCF_003998575.1 Mesorhizobium sp. M7A.F.Ca.CA.001.10.2.1
AAATAGGTCAGGATGCCGTCGCACCCGGCGCGCTTGAAGGCGAGCAGCGATTCCAGCATTGCCTTCTCGCCGTCGATCCAGCCATTGGCGCCTGCCGCCTTGATCATCGAATATTCGCCCGACACCTGGTAGGCGAAGGTCGGCATCTGGAACTCGTCCTTCAGCCGCCGGATGATGTCGAGATAGGGCAGGCCGGGCTTGACCATCAGCATGTCGGCGCCCTCGGCGATGTCCTGTTCGGCCTCCCTCACCGCCTCGTCGGAATTGGCATGGTCGATGTAATAGGTCTTCTTGTCGCCCTTGAGCAGACCGGCGGTGCCCACCGCCTCGCGATAGGGACCGTAGAAGGCCGAGGCGAATTTGGTCGCATAGGACATGATCGCGACGTCCTGAAAACCATTGGCGTCAAGCGCGTCCCGGATGGCGCCGATGCGGCCGTCCATCATGTCGGACGGCGCGATGATGTCGGCGCCGGCGGCCGCCTGGATGACGGCAGCGGCGGTCACCTGTTCCACCGTCTCATCATTGACGATGATGCCGTCGCGCAGGATGCCGTCATGGCCGTGGCTGGTGAATGGGTCGAGCGCGGCGTCGGTGATGATGCCGATCTGCGGCACCGCATCCTTGATCGCACGGGTGGCGCGGTTGATGACATTGTCGGGATCGAGGATATGCGAGCCGGTCTGGTCGCGCAGCGAGATGTCCACATTGGGGAAGGTGGCGAGTGCCGGAATGCCGAGTTTCGCCGCGCGCTCGGCCTCCTTGACGGCGAGATCGATCGACAGGCGGAAGACGCCGGGCATGGCGGCGATCGGCTCGCGGACACCCTTGCCCTCGACGACGAAGATCGGCCAGATCAGGTCGTCGACCGTGAGCCGGTTCTCCTGCACGAGACGGCGCGACCAGTCGGCCTTGCGCATGCGGCGCAGACGGCGGCTGCCGGTGATCTCGTCGACGCCGCGCGCGCCGGCGGGCTTTGCGGGGGTGAATTTGTTCATCGCTAAATACTCTCGTTCGGGCAGGCTTTTACCACGAGCTCCCGCTGCTGACCAATGCGGCACGATTGTGCCAGCGATCCGGTCGAAGTCTATTCGGGTTGCCCATTGCCTGACAGAATCTGTGCTGCGCCCCTGATGGCGACACGGAAAGCCTCGTCGAAGCCGACACCGCGCACCTGCCAGATGTAGGTCTTGCCGGCCGCGGCCAGCCGCCAGTCGGCGATCCAGCCCAGTTCCTTGTCGCTCCAGACGAGACTGCCGGAAAGCGCCTGGTCGGCGCCGGTCTTCTTCGCCAGTGTGTCGAGCTTCGTCATCTCGGCATTGCGAAGCGCCTGATCGTCCAATCCGGCCCGCGACAGCTGCGCCGCCGTGGGAAAAGCCACCTGCATGGCCAGCGGTACGGCGGCATTGCCGAACGATTCGCGCATCGGCATGCCACGGTCGTCGTCGGCATCGAGCGCATAATGCATTGTTCCGCGCTCGGTCGTCAAAAACACCGCCAGCCGCGGCCGCTCGGCCAGCCACGGCCTGCTGCCGAGCGAAGCCAGCACCGGGTCGATTTCAGCCGGCTTGTACTGGCAGGAAAGGTTGTGGGGCCGATCGTACGTGCCCTGATCGTCATGGTTGGGAATGCCTTCCATGCGGTCGCGGTAGCGAAAGCCTGCGACGAAGCTGCCGGCCTTGTCGCGCAATGCCGTCATTTCAGGTTTCGCCGGCAGGCGCTGATCGCCGGAAACCCGCACCAGAACCGCGTCGAGGCAGCGCTTGAAGCCGGACTGGCGGTTCTTCTCGTATTTGCCGTTGACGATGGTCTGCGAATTGTAGAGGTCTTCCAAAGTCGCCGCCATGACCCGGTGAACAGTCAAGCAGATGCTCAGCCCGATTGCCACCGGCGCAAGGCGCGAAAATCGAGTCATAAACAACCGTCCCGTTCGAAGACCCGCCAGAGCTGCGCTGCAATGAACTCTATCCAGTTTTTCAGTATTGCAGCTCGATTTTTAGCACTCGCTCCTGGTCCGGGCCAGAGCTTGCACCGGTGTGCTCGCCATTGACGCACCCATGCGCCACGCTTTAGCACTTCAATCCCGGCGGCCGGGGGAGGGATTCTTCACGATGGATTTTGGCGGAGGCGACGAGATCCGCTTCGAACATCTGGGCCGGGCCGGCGTCGTCACCTTGACGCGGCCGCAGGCGCTCAATGCCTTGACGCACGGCATGATCAGGGCGCTCGACGCTGCTCTTTCCGCCTGGGAAGCCGACCAGGGCATGGACGTCATCGTCGTCAAGGCAGAGGGCAGGGCCTTTTCGGCCGGCGGCGATATCCTGCATGTCTATGAGACAGGCCGGGCGGGAAAACCGCCGGTCGAGTTCTTCGCCGATGAATATCGCCTCAATGCCCGCATCAACAGTTTTAGGAAACCTTATGTCGCCCTGATCGACGGTATCGTCATGGGTGGCGGCGTCGGTATCTCCTTCCATGGCTCGCACCGGGTGATGACCGAGAATGCCCAATTTGCCATGCCGGAGGTCGGCATCGGCTTTTTTCCGGATGTTGGCGCCAGCCACCTGCTGCCTGATCTCGGCGGCTCCTTCGGCATGTATCTGGCGCTGACCGGCAATCGCATCCGCTATGGCGATGCGCTGTGGTCGGGGCTGGCCACCCACACCATCAAGGCCGAGGACCAGGCTGGCTTTCTCGACCGCCTGGCGCTGACCGGCGATCCGGAATCGGTGCTGCGCGGCTTCTTCGTGCAGGCAAGGCGCGAAACCGACAGGCCGACGCTGGAGGCGATTGTCCGCCATTTTTCGCAACCGTCCCTGAACCGCGTCATCGACAGCCTCGAGCGTGCGGCCGCCGCCGACGAGTTCGCGGCAAAGACACTGGCGACGATCCGCACCCGCTCGCCGACCAGCCTGCGCGTCGCCTGGCGGCAGATCAGCGCCGGACTGACGCTGTCCATGGAAGCCTGCATGAAGATGGAGTTCCGCATCCTCAACCGGATGCTCGCCGGCCATGATTTCTACGAAGGCATCCGCGCCGCCATCATCGACAAGGGCTCGAAGCCGCAATGGCGGCCGGCAAGCCTCGCTGCGGTCAGCGAAGCGGATGTCGATGCCTATTTCGCGCCGCTCGGCGAACGGGAACTCTTGATATGAGCGAGGTGACCTCGAGGCGCGTCGTGCTGCAGCCCTCCGGGGTGGAGGTGATCTTCGCCTGGTTCCAGCGCGTCATATCGGGCTATTGCCTGCTGTTCGGCATTCTCTACTGGATCAGGTTGATCGGCTTTTATCCGGGTACGCTGTGGCGGTTCGACCTGATGCCCGTGCACTGGCAGGTCGCTGCGGTGGTGCTCGCCGTGTTCTTTCCCTTTGCCGCTGCCGGCCTGTGGATGCTGGCGTCCTGGGGGCCGGTGATCTGGTTCATTTGCGCGGTGACCGAGACGGTCATGTATGCCGGCTTTCCCGAGCTATTCGGCCACCGCTTGCTGATTGTCGCCTCGCATGCGGCGGTGGCGCTGCTCTACATCGTCTTCCGTGTCGTCATCTACCTGCAGAAGCGCCCGGTCCGCCACTAAGCCGTTGAACCCATTGGCGGCCCCACTGTCGCCTCGAATGAGCTCCGCAATCGTTGCCGAAATCTTTAGGTTAATTATCCTTGCTCGGGTGACCGTTCGTTAAGCCTCTTCCGAAACCTCTTACCGGTAAGCTCTTGTTAGCCCTAGCGTTTAAGTCGAATTTTATGAGTATTCGATAGTGTCGCGATCAAGGTGAAAAACAAAAAATCACCAGGGCGACAAACGAGAGGCAAAGACAATGATCAATTCGCGTCCGGCGGCGAAGACCGCCAACGTATCCGACGATCGCCGCGAGGCTATCCGTTCCCTGTACATGGAATCGCTGCAGCTTGTTGAACGGCTGCACCGCCGCCTGCTTGATGTGATCAAGGACGAATTCGACCGCAACGGCCGTTCCGACATCAATGCCATCCAGGCGCTGCTGCTGTTCAATATCGGCAATTCCGAGCTGACCGCCGGCGAACTGCGCTCGCGTGGCTACTATCTCGGCTCGAACGTCTCCTACAATCTGAAGAAGCTGGTCGATCTCGGCTTCATCAATCACCAGCGCTCGCGCATCGACCGCCGTTCGGTCCGTGTCTCGCTGACGCCGAAGGGCAACGAGGTGGCGGAGGTCGTTGCCGGCCTCTACGAGCGTCATGTTGGCTCGATCGAGCAGGTCGGCGGCATCAACACCGACGAGTTCAAGCAGATGAACCGTGCTTTGCAGCGGCTCGACCGCTTCTGGAACGACACCATCGCCTACCGGATGTAAGGCGCCGCATCGGATCCGGCCCGCGCCACAGAAACGCGGCCGAAATATCGACCTTCAGTCAGGGCCGGTGCCGAGAGGCATCGGCCTTTTTCTAGCGACTGACGGCGACTTGAGTTCATCTGTTTGTCGGCTGACCGCAACCCCGTGGGCCACGCTTTGCTTTCGCTTCCACAATGCCTAATGTCGCCGCACAAGGGGGCATGATGGGTCGAAGCAGGCGTTTCAAGATCTGTTTTGTCGCGGCGGCGCTACTGCTTGCGTCAGAAACGGCTTTCGCCGAGGAATGGTGGAAGGATGCCTTCGCCATGGAAGGCAGCAGCCCGTGCGACGGCAATGACTCCAGAGTGACGTTCACCGATAAGTCGGTGGAAATGTGGGAAGTCGGCTGCACAATCGACAAAGTCCAGAAGATCAAAGGCCTGGACGCCGTCATTTTGGACCTGACTTGCTCGGACGATACCGACAGTGTGGAAAAGAGGCGGGCGCTGCTGCTCAAACTCGATGACAGCAAGATATTGCGTTACCCTGAGAACCAAGTGCTGCAACGATGTTCCGAGTTGGAGGCTCCGGGTTCGAAGCCTTGAGCCAGGGTCGTTCGCGGCTGGCTGCCGGTCCTGCCGCGCGGCAGTCGACCCCATGTCGGCGACGGCTCCGACCCGATACCCAAAAGCATCGGTCCGTCCTTTTCGGAATGCCGGTCAGTCGGATTCGGGCGCTAGGCCACGTTGCCGCCATATTCCAGTGGAACCGAGAGTGGCAGTGATGCTGGTGTGAAGACCATGCGTTCACCCACAATCCGTATCGCGCCTGGGCGCTGTCACACCAGGGTGATACGGAGCATGGTTGGCTTATTGTTAAGATTGCCAATTTTACAGTGCGGGCGAGATCGCCCGGTGATCAACGCAGCAAGTGATCGAACTGCTACAAATGTCTGGAACGTCCATGAGAACCAGCCGTCGTTTTTTCCTCTCCGGAGCCTCCGCGCTCGCAGCCGCAGTGGTCGCCGGCGGCGCCAATGCGCAGGATGTGATCGGTGACATCCTGAAATCCTCCGCGCGCGGCAATTGGGACGACCAGTTCGATGCCCGCGCCAGCGAGGGCGGCAAGGTGGCCTCGACGCTGCCGATCTTCAGCCCGCAGACCGTCGCCTTCACGGAACAGGCGGTCGGGCAATACCAGAACATTGTCGGGCAGGGCGGCTGGGTCGACGTTCCCGCGACCAAGAAGCTGCAGCTCGGCGTCGATGACCCGGATGTGGTGCCGTTGCGCAAGCGGCTGATGGTTTCCGGCGATCTGTCGCAGAGTGCCGGCATTTCGACGGCCTTCGATTCCTATGTCGACTCGGCGGTCAAGCGTTTCCAGCTGCGCCATGGCCTACCTGCCGATGGTGCGCTCGGCAAATACACCTATGCGGCGATGAACGTTTCGGCGCAGATCCGGCTCGGCCAGTTGCAGACAAATTTGCAGCGGCTGCGCGAGAAGGCCGGCACGCTGGGCAGCCGCTACGTGCTGGTCGACATTCCGGCAGCGCAGGTCGAAGCGGTCGAGAACGACCGCGTCGTGCTTCGCCACACCGCGATCGTCGGCAAGATCGACCGGCAGACGCCGATCGTCAATTCCAAGATCAACGAGATCATCGTCAATCCATACTGGAACGCGCCCGTCTCGATCGTCCGCAAGGACATCATTCCGCTGATGCGGAAGGATCCCGATTATCTCAAGGACAGCCACATCCGCCTGTTCGCGCCGGATGGCAGCGAAGTCGATCCGATGAATGTGGACTGGTCGACCGACGACGCCGCCAAGTACCGTTTCCGCCAGGATCCCGGCTCGGAAAACGCCATGGCCTCGGTGAAGATCAATTTCCCGAGCCCTGACGGCGTCTACATGCACGATACGCCGCAGCAGAGCCTGTTCGGCAAGATGTTGCGTTTCGATTCCTCGGGCTGCGTGCGCGTGCAGAATGTGCGCGACCTCGTCACCTGGATCCTGCGCGACACGCCCGGCTGGGACCGCCAGCATTTCGAGGCGGCGATCAAGACCGGTGAAAACACGCCGATCCAGGTCACCAATCCGGTGCCGGTCCACTTCCTCTATCTCTCGGCCTGGTCGACCGGTCCGGGCGTCGTGCAGTTCCGCGACGACGTCTACGCGCTTGACGGCAACAACGAGCTGCAGATCACGTCTGCGCTATAAACATTTGATTCTTATATATAAAAGGGCCGCCTCTCAGGGCGGCCTTTTTCATTGATTGGGTGCCGCGGCGTTTTTCACGGGACGGGCGGCTGGACGGATCGGCCGGCTTTGCGCATGGTCGGCGGAAAGCCTGGAACCGGACCATGGAAGTCGCCGTCTTCATTCTAGTCGTGCTCGTCTTCGTGGCGCTTTCCGGCGCTCTGGTTCGCCTGGTACGGGTGCCGTTGCCGGTGCTGCAGATTGCGATCGGTGCCGCGCTTGCGTGGCCGGTGCGCGGCATCCATGTCGAGATCAATCCGGAACTGTTTCTGCTGGTGTTCATTCCGCCGCTGCTGTTCGGCGATGCCTATGGCGCACCGAAGCGTGAAC
>NZ_RZQY01000303.1:0-6890 GCF_003998575.1 Mesorhizobium sp. M7A.F.Ca.CA.001.10.2.1
CCCGCCGGCCTTGATGGTGCGGCACCGCCAACTGCCGGTCAGGTCCTTGTCGGAAAAGGCCACCAGCGGTTTTGCCAGCAAGGCGTCGAGTTGCTTGACCTCGGCCGCATCTCCAGCTTTCGCCTCGGCAAGCGCCGCCTTGCGCGTCTCGCCATAATTGTCGAGCCGCTTCTTGTCGGCCGGGGTGATGAGTTTCTGTACCTCGCCATCGGCATGAGCGGGCAGGGCGAAACAGAGGAGACCGAGTGCGGCTATCAAGAGGCGAGGGGTCATCAGTGTGTTTCCACGTTCGAATGGCTGGAGGGCCTGTTGCCTTGTGGCGCACAACTTACCCGTTCTCGGCGGCCTGTCACCCAGGGTTAGAGCATGGCGGGGTCAGGAATTGCTTCAGGCGTGTGCTGCCGCCTGCGCCATTCCGGCCGTCAGGTCGCCATAGCCGGTTGCGCGGCGTTCATAGACGAGACCAAGCATTCTGGCTGCCTTTTCGGCGACCTTGTCGAGTTCCGGATCATTGGTCTGGGCCAGATAGATCAGCTTCTCGTAGTTGCCGAAATAGTCCTTGATCAACTCCGGGTGCTTGTCGAGGCCGAGCGGTTTCATGAAGAAGGCGTCGAACTGCCGGCAGAGGAAGTCGGTCATGTAGAAGGACATCATGTCGTCGTCGGCGACTTTCGCATAGGCCTCCATGCCTTGATAGAAGGCAAAGCAGTGCGGGCCCGCCATGCGCTCGACGCCGTGCTTCTCGCAGATGCGGTCGAGCAGGCCGCCGGTGCCGCAGTCGGCATAGCCGACGAAGATGTTGCTGTAGCCTTCGGCCTTGGCCTTTTCGATTGCCTTGTCCATGGCCGGGGCGATGCGGTCCGGATAGAAATGGAATTCTGCCGGCAGGCAGGTCAGGTCGAGGTGATCCAGTCCGAGCTGTTCCTTGACGGCCAGAATTTCGCGCGCAATCATCCCACAGGCGATAACGAGCAGCTTGTCGTCTTGATTCGGTTTCGTTTTTTGCGTCTTGGCCATGGAACCCGTCGAGCCGGCCTTCGTTGCTGTAGCGCTAATTTATCTATTGAGGGAGACACCGTCCATGAAACTGCTACGCATCACGCCAATTGCCATCTTGACCTGCGCCCTGGCCCTCACGGCTTGTGCGAACACCGTCCGAGGCGTCGGCAAGGACGTCAAATCAACCGCCAATGCGGTCGAGGACACCGTCAACAATCCCTGATCCGCGCCCGTACTTCTTCATCTGGGAACAAAAAAGCCGCGCTGCAAGGCGCGGCTTCCTGTTGTCCGGCCGAAATGACCAATCAGGCCGAAGCGCGCACATTGTGCTTGCGCTTCATGAAGTCCTTGGCGGTCTCGACCGCCACTGCCGCGTCGCGGCAATAGGCATCGGCGCCGACGGCCTTGCCGAATTCCTCGTTCAGCGGCGCGCCGCCGACCAGCACGACATAATCGTCGCGGATGCCCTTTTCCTTCATCGTGTCGATGACGACCTTCATATAGGGCATGGTCGTGGTCAGCAGTGCCGACATGCCGATGATGTCGGGCTGGTGCTGTTCGATCGCATCGAGATATTTCTCGACCGCATTGTTGATGCCGAGATCGATGACGTCGAAACCAGCACCTTCCATCATCATGCCGACGAGGTTCTTGCCGATGTCGTGGATGTCGCCCTTGACGGTGCCGATGACCATCTTGCCCTGCTTCGGCGCGCCGGTGGCGGCGAGCAGCGGACGCAGGATGAACATGCCGGCCTTCATCGCATTGGCCGACAGCAGCACTTCGGGAACGAACAGGATGCCGTCGCGAAAATCCTCGCCGACGATGCGCATGCCTTCGACCAGCGCTTCCGTCAGCACCTTGTAGGGCACCCAGCCGCGCTCGAGCAGGATGTTGGTGCCTTCCTCGATCTCTTCCTTCAGCCCGTCATAGAGATCGTCGTGCATCTGCTGCACCAACTCGTCGTCGGAAAGTTCGGAAAGGATGATCTCGTCGTCGGACATTTGTATCGAGCTCCTGCCGGCATCGCGACCATGTCGCAAGGCACACATCTTCGCGTTCATACCTAACCCGCTGAGGGCATGTATCCATAGCTGATTTGCGACTTCCCGCAAAAGGAAAGCGACCGTAACTCTCTTGGAATTCTTGTCGATTTTGCGACAGGCGTTGGCGCTGGCGGGCCGTTTCGAATAGGGTGCATGGCTACGATCTGGCAAGAAGCGGCGAGGCAGCCGCTATGGATTCCAGACAAGAACAGTTTCAGGGAAGAACCACCATGAGCGAACACGCGGCAGTCGATCAGGAAGCGTCAAACGCGCGACGTGGGCGTGGCGCCAGTGGCGGGGCAGCAGCCCGGCGGGCAGCACGTTCAGGCGGTGGCCCGGGCACGCAGCTCACCTACATCAAGCGCAAGATCAACGTTTATGAGGTGCTGGACGAGGAAGGCCTGGCGCTGATCGAGAAGAACACCGATACGGTGCTCGAGGAGATCGGCATCATCTTCCGCGACGACGCGGAGGCGTTGCAACTGTGGAAAGAGGCCGGCGCCGACGTCAAGGGCGAGCGCGTGCACTTTCCGAAGGGGCTGTGCCGTTCGCTGCTCAAGACCGCGCCGTCCGTCTACACCCAGCACGCCCGCAATTCCGAGCGTTCGGTGCAGATCGGCGGCAATGCCACCGTTTTCGCGCCGGTCTACGGTCCGCCCTTCGTGCGTGACCTCGATGGCGTCAGGCGTTACGCGACGATCGAGGATTTCCAGAATTTCGTGAAGCTCGCCTATATGGCGCCGTCGATCCACCATTCGGGCGGCACGGTGTGCGAGCCGGTCGATGTGCCGGTCAACAAGCGCCACCTCGACATGATCTACAGCCACATCAAATATTCCGACAAGCCGTTCATGGGCTCGGTGACCGCGCCGGAACGCGCCGAAGACACCGTCGCCATGGCCAAGATCGTGTTCGGCGACGATTTCGTCGAGAACAACACGGTGCTGACCAGTCTGATCAACGCCAACTCGCCGATGGTGTTCGACGAGACCATGCTCGGCGCTTTGAAAGTCTATGCGCGCCACAACCAGGCTTGCATCGTCACGCCGTTCATCCTTGCCGGCGCGATGAGCCCGGTGACGGTGGCCGGCACGCTGACGCAGGTCCTGGCCGAAGTGCTGGCCGGCGCCTCGTTCACGCAGCTGATCCGGCCGGGCGCGCCGGTGCTGTTCGGCACCTTCGCTTCGTCGATCTCGATGCAGTCGGGCGCGCCGACCTTCGGCACGCCGGAGCCGTCGCTGGTGTCTTATGGCGCCGCACAGCTGGCGCGCCGTCTCGGCCTGCCGTTCCGTACCGGCGGTTCGCTCTGCGCGTCGAAGGTTCCGGATGCTCAGGCGGCCTATGAAAGCGCCAACACGCTGAACTCGACCATCCTGGCCGGCACTAATTTCGTGCTGCATTCGGCTGGCTGGCTCGAGGGCGGGCTGGCGTCCTGCTATGAAAAATTCATGATGGACATCGACCAGCTCGGCATGACGCAGAAGTTTTCCGAGGGTGTCGACCTGTCGGAAAACGGCCAGGCGATGGACGCCATCCGCCAGGTCGGCCCCGGCAGCCACTATCTCGGCTGCGACCACACCCAGGCCAATTTCCAGACCGCCTTCTACCGCTCCAACATCGCCGACAACAATTCCTACGAGCAGTGGCTGGCCGAAGGCGAGAAGACAGCGCCGCAGCGCGCCAACGAGCTTGCCCGCCGCTGGCTGGAAAGCTACGAGGCGCCGCATCTCGATCCGAGCATCGACGAAGCGTTGAAGGACTTCATCGCCAAGAAGAAGGGGTCGATGCCCGACGCCTTCACTTGAAAGGAGCCCGAATCAGGCGGGGCTAAAGTCGCCAACATCATCCACAAGGAAGTCTGGCGGAGCGCGTTCTCCGATCCGGTCAAGAAGGAATGATTGCGCGTCGCGGCATGATCGAGGAGATCACGGCCGCGCTTGGCGCCAACGGCCTCATCCTGCGCGGCGGCTTTGTGTTCCCTGGCGACGAGGATGCTCCACATGGCACCTCGGGCGCGCCAGCAAGGTCCGTGCTGCTGGTGGGGCAGGCGGGGGCGGCACCTTGGCCGCATTTCCTGCGCTGGCGCGAAAACCAGCCACGGACAATCGCCGATCCGCTCGACAACTGGTCGCGGCAGGTCATTGGCGCCGTGGCCAATGAATTCCAAGCCCGTGCGGTTTCGCCTTCCGACAAACCCTATCTTCCGTTCCAGCAATGGGCGATGCGGGCCGAGGGTTTAAAACCGTCGCCGCTCGGCATCCTCATGCATCCGCAATACGGGCTTTGGCATGCCTATCGCGGTGCGCTGCTGTTCGAGGACGAGATCGCGCTTCCGGAGCAGGGCAAGGCGATCCACCTTTGCGACACCTGTGTCGAGAAACCTTGCCTGAGATACTGTCCGGTCGATGCCTATTCCACGGAAGGATTCGCCTACCAGTCCTGTCTGGCGCATGTGCGAGGAGCGAAGGGCGAGCCGTGCCGCAGCGGCGGCTGCCTTGACCGCAATGCCTGCCCCTATGGCATCGCCTATCGCTATCCGGCTGAGATCCAGGCGTTTCACATGGCAAGCTTTGCGTCAGCCGCCGACTGATCGGCGCCATAGCTTGGTGAGTTTCTATCTCATGGTAGTGAGTCAGTTTGAAATCTAAGCTTTGAATATCTCAGCTAGGAGTTCGATAGCCCGCTCCTGAGTCAACTCTGGATCCCAAGGATCGGATACAGAGATTGCCTCACGCTGGCGATCATCAATCTTAGGTCCCAACACCTGATAATATACATCGCGAATAATCGGGAGGAATTTGGCCTGGAATTGATTGAGTTCGGCCTTGCTCCGCTCTTGATGGAGAAAACTGACGGCGTGAGCCAATAGGAACTCTAACTTGGCGAATTCGGTAGGATCGAAATCATAGCTCTTCATGGCGGCGGCATAGCATATTGAAGTCAAGCTGTCCGCTTCTTGTAAGGGCCGCGCAGCACCGGCTTCTCAATTTCCTTCACTTCGATCAGCGCAACAATGTCACCAATCTCGCAAAGCTTTCATGATAGGGCGTCTGGGTGCATTGATTTAGTACCGGAAAATGTTCGCGGCTTTAGCGAGCATCCATCATGCCCTTCGATGTGTTCGAAATGAGCGCGCATCCCATTGTTACTTTCGCGGTGAGCGCGAACAGCACCATGACACTCGGGGCAGCGCTTTGGCAGGTCCGGGTTAAGACCAAGAGCTTGCTCAACGTGCAAGGGCGCCCAACCGTTTCGTGTCTTAGTTTCGGATGTGTCATCCATGCCTGAATTATCGCATTCAACGCCGGCCATTCAAAGGCTGAATTTCAGACTGACCCACTACCATCTCGATCAGTAGCTTGACGGCAGCCAGGAGTAGGCCTATTCATCAAGTCATCTGATGACTTGATGAATAGGTCGATGCAACCTGCTATCCGAACCAATCTCACCGACAGCGCCACCGAGAGCCTGCGCGCTGAAATCGTCAGCGGCCGCTGGGGCGTCGGCGAGCGTATCCCCAACGAGGCAGCTCTGACCAACCTTCTGTCGGTCAGCCGCGGCACGGTGCGCGAGGCGGTGCGGGTGCTGGTCTCGCAGGGATTGCTGGATACGCGCCAGGGCTCGGGCACCTATGTGCGCTCCGCCGTCGATACCTCTGCCGCGCTCGACCGGGTCAAGCGCAGCGGCCTGCGCGATCAGTGGGAGGCGCGGGCAGCGCTGGACCTCGAAGCCGCGAGGCTCGCCGCCTTGCGCCACACGCCAGCCGACCTCGATCGGATGCGGCAATTGCTTGCCGCGCGCGGCACTGTCGCCGAAGGCGGAAGCGAAGCCTTCATCCGGCGCGATCTCGCCTTCCACAAATCGGGTGTCGCGGCGTCCGGCAACAGGGCGATGATGGAGCTCTACGACTTCTTCACCGCTGCCATCACCGAGACCATCCATGCCACCATCGACGGCGATCTGCCCGAGCCGGACCACCAGGCGCATGCGGCAATCGTCGACGCCATTGCCGCGAGCGATCCCGAGCGCGCCGTTGCCGCCGTCCGAGCCTTCATGGCGCCGGTGCTTGCCCAACTTGAAAGACTGCTTTCGCAATGAACCAGAGTTTTCGTCAGCCTGATCCGAAGGCCGAGGTCGAGGGTCTGGAACTCATCGGTGCCGAGGCCGACAGCCTGCCCATGCCGCAGCCGCCTGAACTGCGCAGCCGTGCGGCGCGCATCGTGCTTGGCGCGAGCCTTGTGCTGATCGCCTTCAGTCTGCGGCCGCTGTTTTCGAGCCTGTCGGTGCTGTTGCCCGAGGTGATGCAGGCAACCGGGCTGTCGACAACGGGCGCCAGCCTGCTGACGACGCTGCCCGTCCTGTGCCTCGGCCTGTTCGCGCCCTTCGCGCCAAGGCTTGCGCAGCGCTATGGAGCCGAGCGCACTTTGCTCGGGGCGCTCGCCTTGCTGGTGCTGGGAACCGGCCTGCGCTGGTTCGGTACGGTTCCTCTGCTGTTTGTCGCGACTTTCCTGGCCGGCGGCGCCATTGCCATCGGCAATGTGCTGCTGCCGGGCCTGGTGAAGCGCGATTTCGCCGACAGGGCCGCCGTCATGACCGGGCTCTACACCATGGCGCTCTGCGCCGGCTCGGCCGCCGCCGCCGGCTGCCCAGCGCCTGCGGAATCCAGATCAGCAACACAATCAGGGTCGGCACCGCCCAGGCAGCAAGTGCTCCGGACCATGAACCGGTGACAAAATGCTCGATCGGCAGCGTGAAGCCGGCGGCAAGTGAGCCATCAAGGCTTTCGCGTCGTCGGGCTTTGGCGCGATCGCCTGGCCTGGCAGGTGACGCTGTTCATGGGGCTGC
>NZ_RZQY01000304.1:0-6888 GCF_003998575.1 Mesorhizobium sp. M7A.F.Ca.CA.001.10.2.1
CCTCACGGCAAACCCGACGGGCCGCCGTGATGAACTCGCCGACACCCTTGTCCCAGAGAAGCCGGGCCACGAGAAGAAAGATGATGGCGCCAGACCCGGTGCGCGCTTCGGGCGAAGGGGCAAAACGCGCGAGGTCGATGCCGGAGCCAGGCAAAAGCGCGGTTCGATCCTTGCGAACCAGGCGTTCGTCGACGAACAGCATCCGGTCATCGTCATTCTGGAAGAAAACCATTTTGGAACGGGCCAATGCCACCCGGTACAAAGCCTTGGCAATCCTGAGCAGCAGACCACCGCGAACGAACGCTGTCCCCAATCCCGAAATGTTGTTGATGACGGGAATGCCGTTCAGATTGGCCGCGATGGAGCCGAACACATTGGGCTTGATCGTGAAGCCGACAAACACCAGCGGTCTCTCGCGCCGCAAGAGACGCCAGTAGCGCCACAGAAGGACCAAATCCCGCGACGGTGACGTGCCGGAATTGTCCATGTCGAGTTCGACATAGCGGCAGCCCATGGCCGCAATCAGCGGAGAATACTCGTCTCTCGGCGCGACGACGACCACGTCATAGCCGCGGCTCCGCAGCGCCTCGATCAGTCCCTTGCGAAAATTGACGACATTCCAGGATGTGTTTATCGAGACGACTATCTTGTTGCGAGCAACGGCCGTCATCGCTGCCCACCCGGATATGACGACGGCGCTCTCAACAGCATATCCGCAAACCGATCCGGCGATCTTTCCGACAAGGTCTTTCCGTACAAGGCCGACCGATCACCGCCTTGAATGATCTTCAGCAGTGCTTCCGCAATTTCCGACGCGCCAAAGCCGGCTGAAATCTCCAGGCCCGACAGCATGTCCAGATCTCCCGCACAGGGGGTGGTGACGATGCCGGGAATCCGGCAAGCCATCATTTCCAGAAGGACGTTGGGAAATCCCTCCGTCGCCGACGTGAGCATGCCGGCACGCGCTGCGCGAAACAGCGGAAACGGGTTGTCTCTCTGGCCGAGCAGATTTAGTCGCGAGGCCAGATCAAGCTTGCCGGCGCGGGCTCTCAACTCCGCTTCCATGGGGCCAGAGCCAACCATGGTCAGCTCATAATCCTCGCCGGTCCTTCGTCTGACTTCGGCCAGCACATCAACCGCGATCGTCGGACGCTTCACATCAATCAGCCGGCCGCACCAGACTATCTGCGGACGGCGGGAAAGTATCTCGGCGTCGTGCCCGGACAATGCTTCCATGGACATTTTGACGATGAGATCTTCGTCGACCGGGTTGGGCAAAGTACACAGCTTGGCGATTGCTCGCCGGGGCAATACGTCACGCAGGCGTTCATTCATATAGCTCGTTTGCGCGACTATCATGTCCTGGCTGCCATAGGCAGCATAGAGCGCCTTGTAAGCGAGCGCGCGAGGACCCTTGAAGCGATCCAGAAGTACCGTGGACTCGCGGGCGACCAGCCTATGGCTGCGGAGAAGTCCAACGCTTCGGGCGGCAGCCAGAAACGAGTTTACCCGTGCGTGGCTCGAGAACACCAAATCGTACCGACGCCGGATCAGCCGCGGGGCGAGCAAAAACTCGCTCATGGCCTTGCCGCCGCCAAAGCCGTAGCTGCACCGAATTCCGTCCTGGTGTGATCCAGCGGCCTCGCCCGCCGCCTGGCTACCCAAGAAGCCGATTTCGACGTCCCAGTCGGGTCGCCTCGCGAGTGCGCGCGCAACAAGTTTCAGGACGGTTTCGGCACCGCCTCTTCTGTCGAGCGGAATGGCGATCAGCGCGAGCTTCCTTTTCATGGCCGCGGGAACTCACTGTTTTCGCCGAAAGACATAGGCGTAGGTTTCAGCGGCATCCTTGCGGAGGAACAGGGCGGAAACGCCTAACCAGATGCGCCAGGCAAGAAAGGCCGGCACGAAAAAATAGAAGTAGGAGCTTTTCCAGAACAGACGGCGCTCGATAAGTTCCAGGTCGTTCCGTTTTGCGATTGTTTCGACGTCACTGGGCAAGCACTTGTCGTAGAAGGCCGGAAACCCGTCATGACCCATGCCCTTTTCAGGATAGATCGCAAAAAGCAGCCGTCGCTTCATCCCCTCCGGCAGGACCCGATTCAATCTGGCAAAAACGGCGTTGCGCGAGGGCGAGAAAATGGCAACCATGCCTCCCGGTTTCACGCAACTGGCAATGCCGCGCAGGGCGCCCTCGCCATCACGGACGTGCTCGAGCGTTGCCTGGCAAATGACGACGTCGGCATCGCCCCTCCCCCTAAACGAGGTAAGGTCCGCTTCAATCTCCTCGTCGTATATTCCGCGTGGCGCTTTCGACAACTCTTCCGCGTCGAGGTCGAGCCCAACGACAAAAAGCCCCAGGCGCCGCTTCTCCGAAAGACTGACGAACGGCCTGGCACCCCCGCCAAGATCGTAAACCCGTGCGTTTGAGGTAAGTAAGGGAGGTGCTATCTCCGTCGCAAAGGTCCGGTTGCCGTCGATGCGAAGGCGCCGCGGCAGAGCACTGTCCAGGAACTCGGAAATGGCCACATTCGTGCGAACAAACTTTCGCCATATCGACACTGCTTCACCACCGGTTTCGTTTGGCGATCTGCGCCCACTCGGATTTGACATCCGCGCTATATCCTGTGGAAGACGTAGAGCCGCGTATGATGCGAAAATGGGCCGAGCAACCGGTCCACAGCAGCACGCAAGCCTCTCAGGATTCCATTCTTGCTGTCGTACCAGGCCTGCATCGGCTTGGAGAAAAATGTCTCGTCCTTCAGCCCCTTGAAGCCTCCCCTCGGCTGTGATTCCAGAAGCTTGAAGCCGTGCTGTTCGAAACTGGAAACAATCGAAGACGGCTCAAGAACGAACTGGTAAAATCCGGCCTGTTCACCTGGAAACCTGGGATAGAGACCCATTCTGATCTTCAGCCGTCGGAGAGGAGAAATGCTCGGCACTGTCACGAAGGCAACTCCTCCTGACCGGATGATGCGCTTCATCTCCAATGCGATCTCATCGTAACCGTCGAAGAAGTGCTCGATCACCCCCAGAGACCACACCCCATCGAAGAATTCGTCCGCGAAGCCCGTTGCTCGAACATCCCCCACGGTCACTTGCAAATGGGGCGCGGCACGATTCACCATCCCCACGGTCTTCTGCGCGAAGTCGATCCCGTAGGCGGAAAAGCCTGCCTGGTCGAGGCCATGGACCGTATTGGCCAAGCCACATCCAGCGTCCAGGATCTTGGCCGATCCGGTCAGGTATCGCTTGGTGGTTTCAACGACAAAGCGATCCGGCCTCAAGACAATCCCTTCGGCCCAGTGAGAATCCCAATAGTCGTCATCAGCCACCGTGCCGACATGGACGATGCGCCTGTTTTTCTCGTCGTAGAATGCTTTCTTCTCATTCATTTCTGGCATCCGGACCGACCATCAAAACGGTGCGCTGTTTCGCACCAGGCCCTTGATCTGCAATCACATTCCTCAATGCGAAAAAGGAACAGCCAGCGGCAACGACATATCCGAACAAAAATGCCATTTCACTGCCAAGAGGCACCCGCCACCAAAGGCCCAATGCCGCCAGACAACAGCAAGCCAACGCCCCTATCGCGTAGGAATAGGTCAACGTCATCGCTTTGCTCGACCGAAGCGCAAACGGATCGATGATCACTTTTTTCGTCCTGTTGACCAGAACAGCACAAGAAACGATCCCGAACACCACAGGATCAAAAGACTTCCCCAGCCATCCGGATGCATGGCCCGAGAAAAACAGGCCAACTATTCCGGCCGCGGCCACGGTCGCAAAAATGAGTGCGATGGCCGCTCCCTCGAACAGTCCGCGCCGAAACTGCCTGACGTTTCCATTTGCGGCACTGAGAAACGCCCTTGGCACAAATACGAAGCTGGCCGCATTCATGAAGAAGCCGACGGACCGTTGTGAAAGATCGACGCAAAACGAGAAGACACCGAGATGGGTCTCGGAGCCAAGCAACAAAACAATGTATCGAATGCCGACAAACACGCCGCTCTCGGCCAGATTGCTCAACACAAATCCCCAGCCTGTGACCAGAGACCCGGCAAGATAGGAAAAGCCAGGCCGTCTCAGATTCATAGGTCCCAGGAAGGCAAATGAAATCAGCGCTCCGACGAAATAGCTGAGCGAAAAGGCTGCAAGAGCCGAGCCTACTTTCGCATCGCCGACAAGCAGGATTATGGCTCCTGCCTGGTATGCGACGGCCTGGCAAATCGCCGACCAACCGTACGCCCACAAACGCAGTTGTGACCTCAAAATCTCTTGAAGTGCGGTGTGCAAGCCGAAAGAAACGATGATGGTCGCGGCAACGGCATTGCCAAATCCCAGCCACGTCAGTGCCAGTCCAGCCAGGACGACAAACAACGCCACAACTGCGAGCACGGTCAAAATGGACGATACGTACTCTCTACCCATTCCCGCGGCATGCATTTTTGCGGAAATCGGCATTATCGAATAGGTCGCGACTCCAAAAACAAGTGTCGAAATAAATGAAACTGTCGCAATCGTCGTGCTGAAAATACCGTACTGTCCAGTCTCCAGATGGCTGCCGATGTACAGCAACGTCGCTATGTTCAGAAGACCAGGAACAATTCGTATTACGATGGCTTCCACCAACTTCCACAAGCTGGCTTCTTTCATGAAGTCACCCGCACGAATGACCTCTTGAGCAAGAACGGGAAACTCAAGACACCAAAGCTCAAACAGGCAAGAACCGCCTTGCCCAGGAACCGAACCGACCGATATCGTCCTAGCCAGAACGCCTTGATGTAGTTCAAGTTCAGCAACAACATCGGGTATGCATTTTGTCGCTGAAGAAGCCGAATCCTTGCCGTCATCCCCTCCGGCAAATATCGTTTTCGTCCAATCTCGACATTGACACAGATAACGTCGTATTCGATCGCCAATCTGGACCAGAGAAGAGATGTTGGAACGCGGCGGAACCGCCCCGCTGGGGGCACGGCAACCCGTTTAAGCAAAGGAGTTTTGATGACCTCCTTCTTGTCGCCGACCACCCGTTCGTCGGCCCGCATCTTTATCAGGTTTGTCCGTTCCGACGGAAACGGCTCTGCTGCGGTCTCTGGGTGGCCAAGAGCCATCGAGAACACAAAACCCGCAATCTTCTGATCGACACCTCTCTGCGAGAGGTGCTCACAGACCTCCGGCAAGCGATCGGTGAAGAGATCGTCGTCATCATCGAAGACCATGCAATAGTCGCCAGTGGCGGAAGCAATCGCCGAAAACATCGCACGGCCTCTGCCGTCATTCGGGCCGGTGGTGACCACCAAACTGGCATCGCGAGACGCGATTTCCGCAAGCGCTTCGTTCGTTCCGTCGGTCGAACCGTCGACATGGACGCATATCTGCAACGGACAGTCCGTACGCAACAGTTGCTGAACCAGCGCCGCAACGCGATCCCGCCGATTGAACGTGGGGATGCAGACGCTCAGTAGCGCCTGGGACTGCAATGGATTGCAGACTGCCTGTTTGCGAGCCGTATCGATTCCATCTGCTCCTGGTTAAGTGATCATGGAACAGCGCGGATCAGCCGGGAAACGCCGAACCCTATCCCCGCGCAAAATACGCCTTGTACCACTCGACGAACCGCCCGACGCCCTCGGTCACCGTCGTCGCCGGGCGGTAGCCGACCGCCTGCTCCAGCGCCGAGGTGTCGGCGAAGGTATCGGGCACGTCGCCGGGCTGCAGCGGCAAGAGTTCGACGATGGCTTTGCGGCCCAGCGCGTTTTCCAGCGCCTCGACATAGGCGGTCAGCTTCACCGGGTTGTTGTTGCCGATGTTGAAGATGCGCCAGGGGGCGCTGCTTGTGGCCGGATCCGGACGGCTGGAGTCCCAGGCGGCATTGCCCGTGGCCGGGCTGTCGCTGGCGCGGATCACGCCTTCGGCGATGTCATCGACATAGGTGAAGTCGCGCGTGTGGTTGCCGTTGTTGAACAGCTTGATCGGCTCACCGGCAAGGATGTTTTTGGTGAACAGGAACAGCGCCATGTCCGGGCGCCCCCAGGGACCATACACCGTGAAGAAGCGAAGACCGGTCGTCGGCAATCGGAACAGATGGCTGTAGCTGTGCGCCATCAGCTCGTTGGCGCGCTTGGTCGCGGCGTAGAACTGCAGCGGATGGTCGGCCGGACGATGCTCGGAAAACGGCATGTCGGTGTTGGCGCCGTAGACACTCGACGTGCTGGCATAGGTCAGGTGCGCGACGGCGCTGTTGCGGCAGGCCTCCAGCACGTTGGTGTAGGCGATGATGTTGCTTTCGACATAGGCATGCGGGTTTTCCAGGCTGTAGCGAACCCCGGCCTGGGCGGCGAGATGGATCACCCGGTCGAATGCATGGTCGGCAAAGCAGGCGTCGACCACGCTCTTGTCGGCGAGATTGCCGCGGATGAAATGATAGCCGGCATTGGTCTTACGGCTCGCCTCGTTCAGAAGCCGCAGCCTCGCCTCCTTGATCTGCGGATCGTAATAGTCGTTGACGTTGTCGATGCCGACGACCTCGTCACCGCGCTCCAGCAGCCGCTTCGCTACGTGATATCCTATGAAGCCGGCCGCGCCGGTGACCAGAACCTTCATCAGAAACGCCCATCCGTGACATGCCTGGGGAACAGACCCTTGATGTCGTAGATGACGCCCGGGGTCTTGCAAAGCGCCATCAGGCCGTCGACGCCCAACGCGCGGAACTGCCTGTGGCCGACGGCCACGATAACGCCGTCATAACGCATGTCGGGAATGTCCTTCATGCTGGCCACGCCGAAGGCACGCGCGCATTCCTGCGCGTCGACCCAGGGGTCCCATATGTCGATGCCGGCGTTGTATTCCTTCAGTTGGGCAACGATATCGGCGACCTTGGAATTCCTC
>NZ_RZQY01000305.1:0-6864 GCF_003998575.1 Mesorhizobium sp. M7A.F.Ca.CA.001.10.2.1
ATTCCCCTACTCCCCTACTCCCTGCGAGCATCATGCCTTACCAATCCCCAATTTCCCCCGGCCGTTCCTGGTACGAGGACACGGCGGGACCGAGGCCCGAATATCCCGGACTGGATGGCGACCGGACATGCGATGTCGTCATCATTGGTGGCGGCTTCACCGGGCTGTCGGCGGCGGCGCATCTGGCCAAGGCAGGCACCAATGTCGTGCTGATCGACGCGTACCGCTTCGGCGATGGCGCCTCCGGGCGCAATGGCGGGCAGCTCGGCACCGGCCAGCGCGCCTGGGCCGAGGACCTGGAATCCGAGTATGGCTTGGCCCGCGCCAAGGCGCTGTTTGATCTTGCCGAAGAGGCCAAGGCGCATCTCCTCGAATTCACTGCCGCCAACCAGATCGATATCGACTATATGCCGGGCCAGCTCTCGGTGGCGCACAAGCCCCGCTATGTCGACGACTACAAGGCGCATGCCGAGATCATGGCGAGCCGTTTTGCCTACCCGCATATCTCGTTCATGGATGCCAGGGAGACGGCGGAGCGGTTGGGCTCGACCGCCTATTTCGGCGGCACGCGCGACACCGGCACCGGCCACATCCATCCGATGAAGCTGGTGATCGGCACGGCGCGGGTGGCAGCGCTTGCAGGCGCGCAGCTGTTCGAGGGGACGCCGTCGACCGGCATCATGTCCAGTGGCGGCAAGGTCAAGGTTTCGACACCGAGAGGGACGGTGATGGCCCAGAAATGCCTGATAGCGGTCAACGCCTATGGCGGCACGCTCGAGCCGGTGAGTGCGGCGCACATCATGCCGATCGGTTCCTTCATCGGTGCGACCGTGCCTCTGGGAGCGCACTCGAACGTTTTGCCGGGCGGCGAGGCGGTCGACGATTCCCGCTTCGTCGTGCGCTATTTCCGCAGATCGAAGGACGGGCGGCTGCTGTTTGGCGGACGCGAGGTCTATGGCGTCAACGATCCCTGGGATATCCACATTCACATCCGCCGCCAGATCGCGGAACTCTATCCGGCGCTCGGGGATGTCGAGATCACGCATGGGTGGGGCGGCTATGTCGGCATCACTGTGCCGAGAAAGCCTTTCGTGCGCGAAGTGATGCCCAATGTGATCTCGGCCGGCGGCTATTCCGGCCACGGCGTCATGCTGTCGAACTATTTCGGTAAACTCTATGCTGAAACCGTTGCCGGCAACCGCGACCGGCTGAAGCTGATCGAGGATCTGAAAATCCCGCCGTTCCCCGGCGGTCGGCGCTTCCGCACGCCGCTGCTGTTCCTGGCGCTCAACTGGTTTGCGTTGAGGGACAGGATCTAGCCGACCGACCTGATGTAATATTGTAATATTCATTGTAACATTTGTTGCCCGTGCGACGCATTGCGCAATTTCCCGCAAAGGCGCAGAATCCCCTATAATGGCGTACTGATGCCACAATCGCAGGCGAAAGCTGCCGGTTCTGGGCGATTGTTCGGGGATTGTTGCGGGACTGCCCGCGTTGTTTTTGGGACCTATGCGGATCAGACGCCGGACTTCCGGCACCGACCGAGAGAACGTCGGCCCGCTTATGGAGGTGGCAAGAGTGAGAGAGCCCTTCAGTTTCGGTACGCCGGAACGTCGGCGCTTTGCCATGCAGTTCGGATACGATATGCGGCCGTCCTTCTGGCAGGAAGTCCGTTCGAACTCGCATCTGGTGATCGCCGCGATCGGCACCGCCGCGCTGCTTGGCGTCGCCGCCGTGGCGCTGTGGCTGGCATTGCCGGCCAGCGACAGACAAGCGGCAGCGAGCCCCGAGCAGACAATTCCAACGGTTCCGGTGAAGACGACGAAAATAACCCCGGTTGGGGCCGCGGTCGCCGCGGCAGCCGTGCCGCAGGCGCGCAAGTCCGACGCAATTCCAACAACCGTGGCGGCCGCGCAGGCCAACATCCCCGCACTCGCCGCCAATGACCCGCGCTGGACCGGTTCCCAGCCGAAGGACGCATCCGCGTCCGATTCGACCGCTCCCAAGGCAGCGGACAAGCAAGCGGCGGCATTCGCACAGCCGGCAGCCGCTACCGATGCTGCCACCGAACTTGCCAAGGTAGCCGCGCCCAACGCAGCCGCGGGCAACCACCCCGACGGCGCACAAACCGCCGCCATCCCCGCGGTGCAGCCGCAAGAGCCAGCGGCAGAGGGGGATGACAGCCAAGCCAAGGCGAAGCCGAGGAAAGCCGCAGCCGCCGGAACAGGGCGCATCCTGAGGGCCGTGACCATGCGAAGCGGCCCGAAGAAAAATGCCGCCGCCATCGGTACGGTGCCAGCCAAAACCTCGGTGCAGGTGAAGAGCTGCAAGCAATGGTGCCAGATCACCTACAACGGCAAGACCGGCTGGATCTACAAGAGTTACATCAAGACCGGCGCGTGACGCCTGGCACTTTCAGATGCAGCGGCCGCCATCGACCTCCAGCGCCACGCCGGTGATGAAGGCGGCCTCGTCCGAGGCCAGCCAGAGTGCGGCGTTGGCGATGTCGAGCGGCGTCGAAAGCCGGCCGAGCGGGATCGATGCGCGGAACTTCTCGCGGATTTCGGGCGTATCGGCGCCCATGAATTTCTCCAGCATGCCGGTCTCGCCGGCAACCGGGCAGAGGCAGTTGACGCGGATGTTCTTCGGCGCCAGTTCGACCGCCATCGACTTGGTGGCGGTGATCGCCCAGCCTTTCGACGCATTGTACCAGGTGAGGCCGGGGCGCGGCCGCAGACCCGCGGTGGAGGCCGTGGTCAGGATGACGCCGCCGCCCTGCCGCTCCATGATCGGCACCACGGCGAGTGCCGCGTGATAGATCGCCTTCATGTTGACTGATGTTATCAGGTCGAAGGTCTCCTCGTCGACATTGAGCATATCGCCGTTGCGATGGGTGTAGCCGGCATTGTTGACCATGATGTCGATGCGGCCGAAGGCGCTTTTGGCGGCATAGACCATCTCGTCGAATTCGGAGCGTAGCGAGACATCGGTCTGGGTCCAGATCGCCGCTTCTCCGATCTCGCCGGCGACGCGTTCCGCGCCCCTGGCGTTGAGGTCGGCGACAACGACCCTGGCACCCTCCTGCGCAAAGCGCCTGGCGATGCCCTCGCCAAAACCCGACGCAGCACCGGTGATGATCGCAACCTTGTTTTCCAGACGCATGTTTTTTCCGCTCACTATTGGTGACGATCAACGGGCACGTCATTGGCGCTCATCCGCGCAAAGCCACGGCTTCTGACTGGATTGGCCGAAAGATGTGGAGCCATCGCCGATTTCTCCTTTGGCTTTCGCGTCAATCCCGCTCTATGCTGCAACTGCGAAGGCTTCCGGAGCCGCGCCTTCGACAAGCCTCCGGGTCATCGGACTGTCAAGGGGCAGGCGCATACACCCAGATGTGACACCATGGCACTGGAAAATTTAAATCGATTAGATTATATCAGCCGCGTCACAGCGACCGGCGTCAAAGCGGACAGACCATGACCAGCCAGATCATCCCCGTCGAGCCTTTCGACTTCATCATTTTCGGCGGCACCGGCGATCTGTCGGAACGCAAGCTTCTGCCGTCGCTCTATTATCGCCAGCGCGACCATCAGTTTTCGGAGCCGACACGCATCATCGGCACATCGCGCTCGAAAATGAGCGACGAAGAATTCCAGGCCTTCGCCAAACAGGCGATCTCCGAGCACGTCAAACCGGCCGACATCGACGCCAAGGAACTGAAGACTTTCCTGGCGCGGCTGTCCTACGTCTCGGCCGATGCGACGAGCGGCGCCGGATTCGACAAGCTCAAGAAGGCGATCGGCGACAGCGACCGCATTCGAGCCTTCTACCTGGCGGTGGCGCCGGCGCTGTTCGGCGACATCTCGCACAAGCTGAAAGAGCACAATCTGATCACGCCGAACTCGCGCATCGTGCTGGAAAAGCCGATCGGCCGCGACCTCGATTCGGCACGCAAGCTCAACGACCTGGTCGGCGACGACTTCCACGAAAGCCAGATCTTCCGCATCGACCATTATCTCGGCAAGGAGACGGTGCAGAACCTGATGGCGCTGCGCTTCGCCAACGCGCTCTACGAGCCGTTGTGGAATTCAGCCCACATCGACCATGTCCAGATCACCGTGGCCGAGACCGTCGGCCTGGAAGACCGCGTCACCTATTACGACAAGGCCGGCGCGCTGCGCGACATGGTGCAGAACCATATGCTGCAGCTGCTGTGCCTCGTCGCCATGGAAGCGCCATCGTCGATGGATGCCGACGCCGTGCGCGACGAAAAGCTGAAGGTGCTGCGGGCACTGAAGCGCATCAACGGCAACGAGGCGCCAAAGCACACCGTGCGCGGGCAGTATCGCGCCGGGGCTTCGGCCGGCGGACCGGTGAAAGGCTATGTCGAGGAACTCGGCAAGGACAGCAACACCGAAACCTTCGTCGCCATCAAGGCCGAGATCGGCAATTGGCGCTGGTCGGGCGTTCCGTTCTATCTCCGCACCGGCAAGCGGCTGGCGACGCGGGTTTCGGAAATCATCATCGAATTCAAGCCGATCCCGCATTCGATCTTCGGCGACAGCGCCGGACCGATCTTCGCCAACCAGCTGGTCATCCGGCTACAGCCCGACGAAGGCGTCAAGCAGTTCATCATGATCAAGGATCCGGGTCCGGGCGGCATGCGGCTGCGCCAGATCTCGCTCGACATGAGTTTTGCGCAGTCCTTCGACGGCCGCGCACCGGACGCCTATGAGCGGCTGATCATGGACGTCATCCGTGGCAACCAGACCCTGTTCATGCGCCGTGACGAAGTCGAGGCGGCGTGGAAATGGATCGACCCGATCCAGAATGCCTGGGAAAGTGCCAGGCAGGAGGCGCAGGGCTACACGGCGGGCACCTGGGGGCCATCGGCCTCGATAGCACTGATCGAGCGTGACGGGCGGACATGGCACGAGAGCAATTGAACAGCGCCGCCTACAGCTGGAACGGCTTCGCCGGGCGCCAGGAACTGGCGGCCGCCCTTGCAGATCATGCTGCAGGCAGACTGACCAAGGCGATCGCCGAGCGCGGCACGGGGTTGCTCGCCGTCTCCGGCGGCACCACGCCGGCAAAATTCTTCGCCGCCCTTTCAGCGATACCCATCGCCTGGGACAAGGTGATCGTGACGCTGGTCGACGAGCGTTTCGTGCCGGCCTCCTCGCCACGCTCCAATGCCGGGCTGGTGACCGCCAATCTGTTGCAGAACGCGGCCAAGGCGGCTCGTTTCGTGCCGCTCTATCACGAAGCCACCAGCATCGAGGATGCGGCCTCGTCCGATGATGCAGCGCTCCGGTCCTTGCCATGGCCGCTCGATGTCGTCGTGCTCGGCATGGGGCCGGACGGCCACACCGCCTCGTTCTTTCCCGATGCCGACGATCTGGCGACGCTGCTCGACCCGTCTTCCGACAGGATCGTGCTGCCGGTTCATGCGGCAAGTGCGGGCGAGCCGCGGCTGACCCTGTCGCTGGCGCGCATCGTCGAAGCCGGCTTCATCGCGCTGCACATAGAGGGTGAGGACAAGCGTATCGCCTTCGACGGCGCGGTGGCGCCCGGGCCGCGAAAGCCAATCCGTGCCGTGCTCGACGCAGCGCATAAGCCCGTAGAGGTTTTCTGGGCCCCCTGAATCTCGATTTACTCTGGTCCCGGCAAACGGCGGGAGGATGTTTCCGGGACCTCGCCTGAAAGGACCGACCGCCATGACCGCCAGACGCGACATCGAAGCCATCACCGAACGCATCCGCCAGCGCTCAAAGCCAGGCCGCGAGCGTTATCTCGGCCGCATCGCCGAGGCATCGAACCGCACCGCCAACCGGGCTGTGCTGTCGTGCGGCAATCTCGCCCACGGCTTTGCGGTGTGCAGCCCCTCGGAAAAGCTCGCGCTGGGCGCCGACAAGGTGCCGAACCTCGGCATCATCACCTCCTACAACGACATGCTGTCGGCGCATCAGCCGTTCGAGACCTTCCCCGCGCTGATCAAGGACGCGGCGCGCGAAGCCGGCGGCATTGCCCAGGTGGCCGGCGGCGTGCCGGCCATGTGCGACGGCGTCACCCAGGGCCAGCCCGGCATGGAGTTGTCGCTGTTTTCGCGCGACGTGATCGCCATGGCCGCCGCGATCGGCCTGTCGCACAACATGTTCGACGCCGCCGTCTATCTCGGCGTCTGCGACAAGATCGTGCCGGGGCTGGTCATCGCGGCACTCACCTTCGGCCATCTGCCGGCGGTGTTCATTCCGGCCGGACCGATGACGACCGGCCTGCCCAATGACGAGAAGGCCAAGGTCCGCCAGCTCTACGCCGAGGGCAAGGCCGGGCGCGCCGAACTGCTGGAAGCCGAGTCCAAATCCTATCATGGGCCGGGCACCTGCACCTTCTACGGCACGGCGAATTCCAACCAGATGCTGATGGAGATCATGGGCCTGCACACGCCGGGCGCTTCCTTCGTCAACCCCGGCACGCCGCTGCGCGAGGCGCTGACCCGCGAGGCGACGAAGCGGGCGCTGGCGATCACCGCGCTCGGCAACGCCTATACGCCTGTCGGCCGGATGATCGACGAGCGCTCGATCGTCAACGGCATCGTCGGCCTGCACGCCACCGGCGGCTCGACCAATCACACCATCCACCTGATCGCCATGGCGGCGGCGGCCGGCATAGCCATCACCTGGCAGGATATTTCCGACCTTTCGGAAGCCGTGCCGCTGCTGGCGCGGGTCTATCCGAACGGCCTCGCCGACGTGAACCATTTCCACGCCGCCGGCGGGCTCGGCTTCCTGATCCGCGAACTGCTCGACGAAGGCATCCTGCATGAGGATGCCTTCGTCGAGCAGTTCGCGGATCAGGAAG
>NZ_RZQY01000306.1:0-6803 GCF_003998575.1 Mesorhizobium sp. M7A.F.Ca.CA.001.10.2.1
ACAGCCCTTGCCGGTCAGCCATTTCAGGAACGCCTGGGCTTCCTTGGGATGCTTGCTGGAGGCCAGCACGCCGCCGCCGGAGATCGAGACGAAGGCGCCCGGATCCTGGTTCTTGAAATAGTGCAGCTCGACATTCTTGCTGTTTTCGCCGGTCTTGGCCTGATCGCCGAAGTAGTAATAGTGATAGATGACGCCGCCTTCGATCTCGCCGGCATTGACCGCCTTCATCACCGTGCTGTTGCCCTTGTAGGCGGTGAAATTGGTTTTCATCGCCTTCAGCCAGTCGGCGGTAGCGGCTTCGCCCTTGAGCTGGAGCAGGGCGCTGACGATGGCCTGGAAATCGGCGCCCGACGGGGAGGCGGCCCAACGGCCCTTCCAGCTCGGATCGGCGAGGTCAAGCATCGACTTGGGCAGCTGGTCGGCGGTCAGCTTGGTTTTGTTATAGGCAAAGACCGTGCTGCGCGCGGCGACGCCGACCCATTTGCCGCTGGCCGGTTGATAATCCTGCGGAACCTGTGCCAACGTGTCGGCATCGACCGGCGCGAACAGGCCGGCGCTCTCGACCAGCGCCATGGCCGGTGAGTTTTCCGTCAGGAACACGTCTGCGGGTGAAGCAGTGCCCTCGGCGACGATCTGATTGGAGAAGTCGCTGTCGCCGCCATTGCGCACCGTGACCTTGATGCCCGTTTCCTTGGTGAAGCCTTCGGCCCACGCCTTGGTCAGGCTTTCGTGCTGGGCGTTATAGACAATGATGCCGGCATCCTCGGCCATCGATGGGCTGGCGATCAGCATGATTGCCAGCGCCGTGGCGCCGGCGAGGGTGGAAAGAGCATATTTCATGACATTGTCCTAAAGTTCGGGTTGGCACCGGCTCACCTACCGATACCTGACAGGCTTAGTCAACATTGGTGATCTGCTTCAATCGGTCGCTGAAGCACAAACGCTTGATATCGGGCTCACAATTCCAAGTGATGAAGGGACCCGAATGGCGTGCCGAATTCAAACCGATGGTTGATCCGCGGGCCGGATGAATGGGGCGGCTTGCAGACCGTGGAAAAGCACCGAATGCCGCCTGACGACCCTGGGAAGGTCCAAGCACCAGCCTTTGGCCTGCGTGAACAAGGCCTCCAGCAGTACAGCTATTTCTAACCGGGCGACGTGTTGACCCAGACAGGCATGCAGTCCGGTGCCAAAGGCAAGGGCCGACGAAATGCCGGAACCCAAATCCAACCGGTCGCCCGCCGGAAAAACAGAAATGTCTCGATTGGCGCTCGCCAGCACGGGTACGACGGCCTGCCCGGCTTTTATGGTTGCGCCACCAAATTGCATATCTTCCGCGGCGATGCGCGCTCCGGCATAGTGAACTGGAGCGCAAAAACGGAGCAGCTCTTCGGCTGCTGAAAACCAACTGACTTTCCCATCTTCAAGCAGCGAAAGCTGTTCTGGGAAGCGTGCAAGCGCGACCAGCGCATTGCCGAAGGTATCGACGACTGTCGCCTGCCCGGCAAAGAGCAGGAATACGATGTTTGCAACGGCATCGTCTCTCAGCCAGCGGCCAGCCTCGACTTCGGCAAGCATCTGAGCTGAAATACCGTTTGGGCGCACAGTACCGTGTTCTATCACGCTGGATACCCATGCCTCCAACCGGCGGCAGGCATCGTTTGCGTCTTCGTCTACGCCGCCGGCCCTTATTTCCAGGGCGTTGGCCATAAGCTGTGCGTCGGCGCCAATCCGCCAGGGATCGTCCATGTCAATACCAAGGATCTGTTCCAGGGCTGAAAACGATAGCGGCAGGCCTATATCACGAACCGCGTCGAACTCCGGTTTTTGTACAGCTGCCTGCGTAAGTTCCGACGCTTTGGCCGCAAGCCGGTCGAATAGCCCGTTGCTGGAGGAAAAGCTTAGCGAACCAGCCAATGGGCGGCGCAGGCGCATGTGCCGTGGCGGGTCGGACAGCAGCATGGAACGGGTCAACAGGTCCAGGGCCGGATTGGCGCTGATCTTTTGCCTGACCTCCTGATAGGCGCCCGGCGGTGCCTGCAGCAACAGCGGGTGTTTCAAGGCCTGGGAAACAAGCGCATGGCTGAACACGTAGAAGGCTTCACCGACCTCGGGATAAGGAGGTTTGCCCCAACTGGCGCCTCCTGAACTCCGACGACGGGCGAATTCGGGAAACGCATCGCTGCCATGGGCGATGGGGTCAAATAGATCAGCCTGATCTGTCATCGGGCAAGATCGACAGCAAAGATAACGCGAAATCCGCCGGAACTCATGTCTTCAGGTAGAAAATCGGACGCGAGATGTAGAAATTCGCACCGGAGAACACGGTTATAGAACCGCAGTAGCGGATCCCTCGTTATGGATTCCACCGAAGGCATGACACCGGTCCGATGCCAATCGTCGATGGTCCGACGAAATTCCGGATCCGGCCGAACCTTGTCGGGCAACTCGTCCTGTGCTCCCGCGTAGGACGGGCAACGTCCGTCGCCGACCAACCAACGCGCACCGACCTGCCGTCCATAGTCAGACATTTGCGACAACAGGCGGCGTGCCATGTCGGTGCCGCGGAATTCGGGTCGCACACCAAGATTGTACACGTAGAGTGACCGTGCAGGTCGGCTCCTGGCAAGCGAAGAGTAGGCGGAGAAGGTCTTGGGGAACCTTCCCGTATCGTGCGGATCTTGGCTGGTTTCCACGAAGCAGATCGCGCCGGCAACAAGGTTCTCAACCATGGCCAGGATCATTGTATGCCCGAGCGAAAGCCGGTGGTGAATTGTTTTTTCGCTGGCACCGAGTCGTCCCCAGGCCGCGGCCTCCATCGCGGCCATGCCCGGAACGTCGTCTGCCATAAGCTGTTGAAATACGATCATCTTCATCGTCGAAAGGCGGCTCGTAATTGCGATATCGAATCGATAATTTTCTGATACCAGCTGTTGATGAGTGCATGAGTAGGGGCGGGTTGTCTCATGATCTTCTATGTTTGCCATCGCTTGCATGCCTATACCCTGGCAAGCCTGCTACTCTATTTTCGAACAGATTTGCAGGGTTCTGTGCGCTTTGTCCCCTATGACGAACGGGAGCATCTGCTTGAGATTTCCAGAGGCACCGTTCTTTGGACGGATTTGGACCGACTGAGCGAAGCAGAGATTGAAGCATGCTCCAATCTCAGCCAGCGGATGAAGTCGCAGCAGCCTGATCTGTTTCAACTCAACCATCCCCGAAAAAGCCTTCAGCGTTTCGATCTATTGCGTATGCTGTTCGCGGACGGCATCAATGATTTCAATGTATACAGACCCGAAAGTCTGCCGGCGGGAATGCGTTTCCCTGTCTTTCTGCGTGACGAGACGGGCGCCGCTTATAAAGTGCCGCCGCTGTTGCAATCGCCGGCGGAACTCGGCGAGGCGCTCTCGAACCTGGGTACGATGAATTTTGTTCGCCCCATAGTGGTGGAGTTTGGAGCAAAGGCTGGTGCCGATGGCAGCTACCGAAAATACTCGGCATATCGGATCGGCGAGCGCAGTTATGCGCAACACTGCTTCGCCAGCAAGGAGTGGTTCATAAAGGTACAGGGAGGCGGTATGTCGGGGCAACATCGGGTCGAGCATACCGAGTTTGTGCGCGACAATCCGCATGCGGTAGAGCTGATGCCGATTTTCGAGAAGGCGGGGATCTCATATGGCAGGATCGACTACACCATTGTCGATGGTCGTATCCAGGTTTTCGAGATCAACACCAATCCCACTGTATTGAACGACCCGCCCACACCCTTCGACAGATACGATTCGTTGCCTTACGCCAACATGCATGCAGATGCCTTGGCACAACTGCCATATGCTAACGATCCCCTATCCACTCCGGTTATCGATGAGACACATTTCCAGATCTTGGGCCGCCTGAGAAACAAGTACCGTCGCAGACGGATGAAGCTGACCGTTCGAAAGGGCTTCAGGTCTTTCCGGGACGCCATGTTCGGCGCCAAGCCTTGAGTTCTCGAACAAGAGCGCGGGGCAATATCGCTCTGGCGATCGGCGCGCGGTGTGCCGCAATCTTTCGTGATTTGCCGATAGTTTGGCTTGGACATTATTTCGCCGGCCACGTAACAAATCAGCGCCGAGACGCGAAATTCGGGGGAGTGAACTCTTGTGAGCGGCAAGGACGAGGCCGAACTTTCCCGGCTGATGCGGGCCGCGATCGCGGGAGATGAAAGGGCTTACGCCGACTTTCTGCACCGGATTGCCGCGCTGGTTCGCGGTTTTGCCAGGCGCAAGATCGTGCAGGGCGGGGTCGATCCCGAGGATGTCGTGCAGGAAACCTTGCTGGCTATTCATGTAAAACGACATACCTGGCGTCAGGATGCGCCGGTGTTGCCGTGGATCTACGCGATCGCCCGCTTCAAGGTGATCGATGCGTTCCGGCGGCGAGGACGGCGCATCGAGATCGATGTTGACGATATCGCCGAGACGTTCGCCGAGCCGGAAACCGAGACCGTCAGCGAGCGAGATATCAACCGGGCATTGGACAGCCTGTCGCCGGCACAGCGCTCCGTGGTCTCGGCCGTGTCGGTGGAAGGGCGGTCCATCGGTGAGACGGCGGCGAAGTTCGGCATCAGCGAGACGGCGGTGCGTGTGTCGCTGCATCGCGGACTTGCTGCGATAGCCAAGCGATTCGGGCAGGGGCGGTTCGGGCGGGAATGACATGAGGACGGATGATCTCATCAAGGCGCTGGACGCCGACGCAAGCAGCAAGGCAATCCCGCTGCTATCGGCCTGGTGGCTGGCCGCCGGTGCGGGGGCGGTGATCGCGGCCGTCGTATTCCTGCTGACCATCGGCCCGCGCCCGGACTTCATGGCGGCCGCTCACACGATGCGCTTCCTCTCCAAATTCGTCTTCACCATCGTGCTGGCCGTCAGCGCCTTCGCCCTGATCCGCGCCTTGTCGACGCCGGGCGCCTCGACGGGCCGGGCAATGGCCTGGATGGCCGCGGCGCCCGTGCTGGTCGCCGTGGCGGTGCTTCTTGAGCTTTTCATGGTGCCGGAGGCGCTGTGGGGTACACGGATGGTCGGCTCCAACATGATGCTCTGCATGGGCTTCATCCCGCTGATCGGTATTGGCCCGCTTGCCATCTTCCTGTGGATGCTGCGCTATGGCGCGCCGACACGGCCGGTGCTTGCCGGTGCGGTGGCGGGTCTGCTCGCCGGCGGGCTGGCGGCAACCTTCTATGCCGCGCACTGCTTCGACGACTCGCCGCTTTTCGTCGCCACCTGGTACACGGCAGCGATCGCAGCGCTCGCATTGCTCGGTGCGCTCGGCGGACGGTTTTTCATACGCTGGTAGCGTTTCGTAACGATCGCGGACCCGTGCACCGATCCTTAATCATGCCGGCAATTGTTTGCCGGTTAGCGACCACGCCGGCATGCCGGACGCAACCTTTCCTTAAAATCGATCCGCCAAGGTTGATGCGAGAACATGCGTTTGCGCACGGGGGTGGCACGTATCGTGATGTGGCGAGGATTGACCAGCCGAAAATCTCTTGGGCATGCAGGGCTGGCGTTGCTCGTCGCCGGCCTGGGCGTGCTGGCGACCTCGATCCTGCTGTCGAGCCTGGATTTCGGCACCGAAGCGTTGAGGCTCTGCCTGCAGATCGCGGTGGCGGTGGCGGCGGGCGCGCTGTTCCTCGCCGCCCTGTCTATCCGCAGGATCAGCAGGGATCGCCAGCAGATCGCCGAGAGCGAGCTGCGCTTCCGCCGCGCCATGGAGGATTCGGCGATCGGCATCGTGGTTGTCGGTCTCGACGGTCGCATCCGCCAAACCAATCCGGCCTTCGCCGCCATGCTTGGCTACACAAGCGAAGAGATCGAGGCGCTGACTTTCTTCCAGATCACGCATCCCGACGATCTGCTGATCGGGCGGGAGACGATGGACGATCTGAAGGCGGGCACGGTCAATTCCTTCCACTTCGAGAAGCGTTATCTCAGGAAGGACGGAACGCCCGTCTGGGCTCATCTTGCCGGTTCGGTCATTCGCGATGAGACCAGCGGCCGCCCGCTCTATCTCGTTTCGCAAATCGAGAACATCGACGCGCGCAAGCAGGCCGAGGCGCGCATTGCCGAGGCGGAGACGCGTTGGAATTTTGCTCTGGCTGGTGCCGGCCAAGGCGTCTGGGACCTCGACATGCGCAAGGGGGGCACGACCTATTCCTCGACCTGGGTCAAGATGCTGGGCTATGCGGATGGCGAGCTCGATGGCGACACCGATCGCTGGCTGACGATGATTCATCCCGACGATCGCGAGACTGTCGCCGAAGCGGATCGCGCTCATCTCGAGGGCAAGACACCGTTCTTTGAGGCCGAGTTCAGGATGCGCCACAAGGATGGCCACTGGATGTGGATACTCGACCGCGGCAAGGCCATCGAACGCGACGAGAATGGACGGCTGATCAGGGCCATCGGCAGCCTGACCGACATCACCCGCCGCAAGGAGGCCGAAGAGCGCCTTACTGTGTCAGCGGCAATGCTTGCCGACGAAAAGGAGCGGTTGAGGGTGACGCTGCAATCGATCGGCGATGCCGTCATCTGCACCGACGCCGCAAACGGTATCACCTTCATGAACCCGGTCGCCGAAAAGCTGACCGGGATTGCCGGCGGCGAGGCTCTCGGCAAGATGCTTGGCCATGTCTACTGGGCGGTCGACGAGGAGACGGGGCACAGGATCGGCGTCACCCGGCCCGCAGTTGGCGTTCATGCGCCCGCCGACCAGAACAGCCGCGCCGTCCTGATCCGGCGCGACGACACGCGCTGCAGCAT
>NZ_RZQY01000307.1:0-6802 GCF_003998575.1 Mesorhizobium sp. M7A.F.Ca.CA.001.10.2.1
TCGAAGCACTGACCCTGCTGCAGTCGAAGCGCGGCTTTGCCCTTGTTCTAAGCCGGGTTTGTCCGGAAAAGGGCGTCCACCTGGCGCTCGACGCAGCCAAACAGGCAGATGTGCCGCTGGTCATCGGCGGCAAGGTCTATCCCTATGAAACGCATACGCGGTACTTTCGCGATGAGGTCCAACCTCGCCTCGATGGCCGCCGCCGCTTCCTTGGCCCTCTCGGCTTCACCGCCAAGCGACGCATTCTCAATGCGGCGCGCTGTCTGGTCATTCCGAGTCTCGCAGCCGAGACCAGCTCGCTTGTGGCCATGGAGGCCCTCGCCTGCGGTACCCCGGTGGTCGCCTTTCCAAATGGTGCGCTTCCCGATGTCATAGAGCACGGCAGGACGGGCTTTCTCGTCGATACGGTCGACGAGATGGCCCAAGCCATTCTTGCGGCGCCCAGCTTGGATGCCGAGACATGCAGGGCCGAAGCGCGACGGCGGTTTTCGCTGGAACGCATGATCTCGTCTTACATGGACGCCTATCAAGCGCTGGCACGGCTTGGCACTGGTCGCCGGCGCTTCGCGGCGACGCCGTGAGCTAAACTGTGCTGCGCAGCGAAATCATCGGTGACCTCACACAATTGGACGCCTTGACGCCGCACTGGTGGAAACTGTGGCAGCAGAGTCCCTCGGCGACTCCGTTTCAATCTCCCGCCTGGCTGGTGCCGTGGTGGCACGCATTCGCACCTGGTGAACTGGCGACGGTCGCGGTCTGGCGTGGCGACGATCTGGTCGGGCTGGCGCCATTCTACCTTGAGCATGGGATATCCGGTTCGAAGCTGCTTCCGGTCGGCATTTCGCTCAGCGATTATCTGGACATTCTGGCTGTCCCTGGGAGCGAAGCCGAGGTCGTCGACATTGTCGCCGAGTCGATCCTCTCGATCGGGTGGGCGCAATGGATCTTGTCGGACTTGCCGCAGGACAGCCTCTCCCTTGCGATGACGCATCCCGAGATGGATTGGCCGACCGCCCATGCCGCCTGCCCCGTGCTCGCCCTCGCCGGCGACGAAACGCTTGCAGGCTGCGTCCCCGCAAGACGCAGACGCCAGTTGCGTCGGGCGCGTCAAGCCGCATCAAGATGCGGCCGGATCGCGCTGTTGTCGGCAAGCGGCAGTCCGCAAACTTTCCTCGATCAATTGATCCGCCTGCACAATATGCGCTGGGCCGAACAAGGAGGCGGTGTGTTGGCCAACGCCGCCGTCGAGCAATTCCATCGGCTCTCACTTCCCTTGCTCGACGCTCACGGTCTGGTGCGATGCTGGCTGTTCGCGATCGATGGCGGAACCGTCGGCGCCTATTACGGATTTCACCACCGCGGCCGTGCCTATGCTTATCTCGGTGGCTTCGACCCTGCTTATGCCGAGGAGAGTCCAGGTGCGATCCTGATTGGCCACGCAATCGCGGAAGCGATCCGCGAAGATGCGCGCGAGTTCGATTTTCTGCGCGGCCAGGAGGCCTATAAATATGGCTGGGGCGCCGTCGACAGGTGGACGATGCGCAGGGTCTGGACGCGGAGTTGATGCATGAGTGTAACCGCACCGAAAGCCGCCCGGCGCACGACATCGGTCAGGCTGGCGGTTGAAGACTGCATGGCCGATGGCATTTGCGCCGAAGGTGTTCTCGTCAGGCTGGCGCTCCACCTGCCGCCCACAATTGGAGCGGCGGAATTGGCGGAGGTCGTGCTGAAGGTCCAGCCGGCGGATGCCGGCGACGCAGCAAGGCTGCGAAAGGTCGCCGGACTGCTGCGCTGCAAACCAGACGTCTTCGCCATGTTGCGGGCAACGGGTGGCGCCGTTCGGCATGAGCGCGATGAGGGCGAGACGAATGTCGCTGTCGTCATGCGGCTGGCCTCCAGCTTCGATGCCGCGGCAGCGATTTCGGGAGCCGCGAGTGTCCAACTGGCATCCCTCGGCGATGAGGCAAGGCTCACAGTCACGACCAACGAAATCGTCGCATGGCTGGAGGCGCGAGAATTCACCGGAAGGGAACGGAGCATTCTCGACATCGGTTGCGGCATCGGCCGTTTCGAGCGCGCGCTGTGCAAATCCTTCAAGTGGATGGTCGGCATCGACATATCGCCGCGGATGATCTCCATCGCCTCCGAGCAATGCGCCGCACTCGGCAATGTCGAGTTGCGACAAACCTCCGGTCTCGATCTGTCCGAATTCGCCGACGCCAGTTTCGATTGCGTGCTGGCGGTGGACAGCTTTCCCTATCTGGTTCTGGCCGGCATGGCTGATCGGCATTTCGACGAAATTGCGCGCGTTCTGAAACGGCCGGGCTGGCTCGCCTTGCTGAACTATTCCTATCGCGGATCACTTCTCTCAGACCGCGATGATATCGGCCGTCTGGCGCAAGCTCATCAATTGCGGGTCCTCATCGACGGCGAGAAGCCGTTTCGGTCGTGGGATGGCGACGCCTTTCTGCTCGCTGGGTGAAGCGGAACATTACAGCGCGATGCCAGTTCGGACGTCGAACAACGGGCACCGACGAGTGTCCCCGATTCGAAGGAGGATATCATGGCATCCGGCGGTAAAAAACATTTCGGCCGCAGCAGCCAGGCAAGAGTGCCGGCGCCGGCGCGGTGACCTCCCCGGAGAAGGACGAGATCGAAGAAAACGCGGTCTTGTCGAATCGCAACAAGAAGCAGCATGGCCAGGAGCGCGGGCTGGACGGCAATCGGATCAAGCCCGATCAATATCAGGATCACGCCGCTGACCGATTGCCTAGGGATTGAACGCCACCGCCGCGCGTCCATGGCCCGGGACGACGAAGGACCGGGACGACGAAGGACCGGGACGACGAAGGAGCAGCAAGGAAATAAACCTGTGCAAGGGGCCGCTGGTGAGCTTCTTGGCGGTTGACACCGCCTTGTAATGCCAGGCGCTTATCACCACACTAGGATCAAGGGACCCGCTATCAAGAGAATGTGATGTCTCGTTCGAGCGACGATACCCCGGATCCGCATGTCGAGATGGCTGTGGATCAGGAGATTGCTTCCCTGCTGGCCGCCATAGAGCAGGAAAAAATTCCAGACCGCCTGACCAAGCTGGCGATCGAATTGCAGAACGCGCTCGTCGAGAAACGTCGGCGCGACGTGAAGAACTGACTATCTGCGGCCGTCGACCTCGACATCGAGCTGACCATCCGACAGCTGGTTTCGTCTTTCTATCAATGTCTGCAGCGAACTCTCCCCCAGGAATTCAAGGATGTTGGCGCGCGCACGGTTCAGGCGGCTTTTGACCGTTCCGACCGCGCAACCGCATATGTCGGCGGTTTCCTCGTAGCTCACTCCCAAAACGCCGATCAGCATCAGGACCTCGCGTTGGTGTTCAGGCAGCCTTTGAATGGCGCCGTGAACTTCCTTGCTCTGAACGGTCCATTCCTGGGTGGCTTCCGAAATTGGTCTCGAAGACGCGCAATCGAGCAGGCCGGGCGCCTCCCGGGCAGCGATCTTGACCCGGGTATAGTAAGTGTTGCGCATGATGGTGAAGAGCCACGACTTCATGCGCGTACCGGGTTCGAACTTGTCGATGTTGGCGAGACCCTTGGTCAGTGTCTCCTGCACGAGATCGTCAGCGTCGTCGGGGACGCGGCAGAAGGTGCGCGCGAATGCCCGCAGGGCAGGTATCAGGTCAACGATGGAAACTTCATTGGTTTCCTGGTCGGCCAAAAGGCAGCCTCCGGATGACAATGGTCCAGCTCCCAGAAGAAAGAGTGTGTGAACGCAGCCCCAGCTAAATGCATGGAAGTTTGGTTCGTTCCTCGTGCCGGAGACAACTCTTCATGAATTGTGCGCAGGCGGAGATATCTGTCATCCGATCGGCGCGCACCATCGCCGCAGCAGTCCCGGCTCCTCCGACAGCGGTGTCTCCAGCGTCCATTTTTTACGGGAACAAAGCTGCTCACCGGCAGTTTGATGGCTTGACCACTTCAACCTTCCGGTATCGATCGAGGATCTGTCATGGCCAAATCCGCTCGCCCCTCCGCTCGCCAATCGGCAAGTGGACTGGATCAGAATAGCGCGCGCGGAAATGGCGGCGAGTTGCACCAGATCGCGGGGGACGACACGCCTGCCCTTACGACGGCGCTCGGAACGCCTGTCTCCGACGACCAAAACACATTGCGGATCGGTGAGCGCGGACCATCGCTGATCGAAGACTTTCACTTTCGCGAGAAGATTTTCCACTTCGACCACGAACGCATCCCGGAAAGGGTCGTTCATGCCCGCGGCTATGGCGCGCATGGTTTTTTCGAGACCTACGAGTCACTTGCCAAATACACACGTGCCGACATTTTCCAGCGAGCTGGTGAAAAGACGCCGGCATTCGTTCGTTTCTCGACGGTTGCCGGCAACAAGGGTTCGTTCGATCTCGCCCGCGACGTGCGCGGCTTCGCGGTCAAGCTCTACACCAAGGAGGGCAATTGGGATCTCGTCGGCAACAACATCCCGGTCTTCTTCATCCAGGACGCCATCAAGTTTCCCGATCTGATCCACGCCGCCAAACAGGAGCCCGACCGTGCCTTTCCGCAGGCACAGACGGCGCACGACAATTTCTGGGACTTCATCAGCCTGATGCCGGAATCAATGCACATGGTGATGTGGATCATGTCGGATCGCGCGATCCCGCGTTCCTTCCGCTTCATGCAAGGCTTTGGTGTGCACACGTTCCGCCTCGTCAACGCGAAGGACGAATCCACCTTCGTCAAATTCATCTGGAAACCGAAGCTCGGCATGCAATCGGTGGTCTGGAACGAGGCGGTCAAGATCAATGGTGCCGATCCCGACTTCCATCGCCGCGATTTGTGGGAGGCCATACAGGCCGGCAATTTCCCGGAATGGGAGTTGACGGTGCAACTGTTCGATCAGGCATTTGCCGACAGTTTCGACTTCGATATCCTGGATGCAACGAAGATCATTCCCGAAGAGGTCCTCGAACCAATTCCGGTCGGTCGGCTGGTGCTCGACCGGATGCCGGACAATTTCTTCGCCGAGACCGAGCAGGTGGCGTTCATGACGCAGAATGTGCCGCCCGGAATCGATTTCTCCAACGATCCGCTACTGCAAGGCCGCAACTTCTCTTATCTCGATACCCAATTGAAACGGCTGGGCAGCCCGAACTTTACCCATCTGCCGATCAACGCGCCGAAGTGCCCGTTCGCCCATTTTCAACAGGACGGGCACATGGCCATGCGCAACCCGGCCGGTCGTGCCAACTATGAGCCGAACTCATGGGGACTGGGACCGCGCGAGGATCCGCAGCGTGGCTTCCGTTCTTTCGCCGATGCCGAACAAGGGCAGAAAGTACGTCTGCGCGCGGAGAGCTTCGCCGATCACTACAGCCAGGCCCGGCAATTCTTCAACAGCCAGACACCACCGGAGCAGCGTCACATCGCGATGGCGCTGACGTTTGAACTGAGCAAGGTCCAGGCGCCGGCAATCCGCGAGCGCATGGTTTCGCATTTGTTGAACATCGATGAAACGCTGGCGACCACGGTCGCCGATAAGCTCGGCATCCGTGACCTGCCCGAACCTGCCGAAGCCGCCGTTCCGCCGCGCGATGACTTGCCGCCGTCGCCGGCGCTCAGCATCATCCAAAATGGACCCAATAGTTTCGAAGGCCGCAAAGTCGGTGTCATGCTCAGCGATGGAGCCGATGTCGCGCTGTTCGAGGAACTTCGTTCCGCCATCGAAGCGGAAGGCGCGGTGATGGAGGTGGTTGCGCCCAAGGTGGGTGGCGTCGAAGCCGCCGACGGCACCCACATCGAGGCAAGGCACATGATCGACGGCGGTCCGTCCGTATTGTTCGACGCGGTGGTGCTGCTCCTCTCCGAGGCGGGCGCCGAGTTGCTGGTCAAGGAGGCCGCTGCGAAGGATTTCGTGTCTGATGCGTTTGCGCACTGCAAGTTCATCGGCTTCACCCCGGGGGCCGAGCCGCTCCTGGCCAAAGCAGGCGTCGCTCCCGATGCCGATGAGGGGCTGACGCGGCTGGATTCGGCAGCTTCGGTAACTGCATTTGTGCGGTCATGCCGGAAGCTGCGGCTCTGGGCGCGGGAGGCGGCTGTCAAGCTTTGATGCGATGACGTCAGCTGTTTTCCGCTGGCATGTCCGCAGGCTTTGGTTTGCCGCCAACCCAGTCCGCACCCCGATCTACGAGCGATCTTCCTTGCTGGACGCTTGCCGCTGCTTTTCCAGGACCTCATCGGTCCCGACCAGCTTCTTTGCTCCGCCTGAAATGGTCGTGGACACCACTGAGGGCGGATCGCTCGCCGGAAAGGAATCCTCCAATCCCGCCTGCAGTTGGTCCTCGAGCGTGCGTGGTTCTTCGGAACGGCCGGGCGTTCTGCGTGTGTCTATCTTCTCAAGCGGCTGTTTCCTCTCTGGCGAATCGTTGGCGTTCCGGACCAGGGCGTAAAGTTGCTCGATCGCGAATTCCTTGATCGTTTCGAAATCGGCGCGATCGTCCTCTGCCGCCTCGATCTGATCAACCATGGCTTTCTCGAAGCGGTCGAGGCTGTCGCCTCCGCAGGCATGGGAAAGGCGCAACAGGGCTTCGTTCAGCATCAACGGAGCAAAATGTGCTGAAGCTTCAAGCCTGAGTTGTCTTAGACGATCCGGAGTGGCGGCCTGCAACTTTGACATGGACAACCTCCTTTCTCCCACAAGCGTCTCAACGACATTTGACCGCCGATGTTCCACTGCGCCTGAACATCCTTCCCGCCCGGCGAGCTACAGGAACCAGCTTGCCACCAGTCCC
>NZ_RZQY01000308.1:0-6796 GCF_003998575.1 Mesorhizobium sp. M7A.F.Ca.CA.001.10.2.1
GCCCTCTACCGAGCCTGCGCCGCCAAGCCGGCTGAAATCGTCATTCTCGACATTGGCCTGGAGGGCGAAGACGGCCTTTCCATAGCTTCCCATTTGCGGGCCTTGCAATCGGTCGGGATCGTCATGGCGACGGCCCGGAGTTCCATCGACGACCGGCTCAATGGTCTTGAAGCGGGCGCTGACGCTTACCTCGTCAAACCCATTGATGTTCGGGAGCTTGCTGCCACGGTGATGACGCTCAATGAACGTCTCAACAGGCGCCGCGCCCCTTCGTCTCCGGCCCCACGATGGACCCTGGAGGAAGGCTGCTGGGTGCTTACCGACGGCATGGGCCATCGCCTTCGCTTGACCACCTCGGAACGGCACTTTTTGGAACGCTTGTTCAGTGAGCGCGGCAAGACCGTCGATCGCCGCGCGCTCGTCGAAGCCATGGGCGCAGACATCTATGACTTCAACTATGCCCACCTGGACACCATCGTGAGCCGGTTGCGTCGAAGAGCCAAGAAATCCGACATGCTTCTCCCCTTGCACGCAATTCGAGGGTCAGGCTTCGCCTTCACCGATTAGAATGATCGTGCGGACCCTGTCCAGAGAGAAGATTGCCGATCTCATCAATTTGGGAGAGGACAGGGAGGAATTCGAGGAGCATCCTCAAACGACTGACAGTAAGTGTAATGATATGACAGTTACTGCGATTGTGAGGAATCACGAGATTAATTACTTCAAGGAAAGGATTGGATAAATCCGCATTCGTTAGATAGTTCGCATTCTATGCGCAATCGAACAGGAATGTGTCGTGCGCGTGGCGAGGTAGATAACGAGGGCGGCGGTGCGCAGAAGGGGTGCGGGATGCGGCAGCATAAGAGAGTTTTATTTGCCAGTTGTTCTATTCTAACCTTCGCATCCATCTATGTCGGGATTACCCCCGCGCTAGCGGGGGCGCCAAGCAACGAACAACTCTATCAGATGATTTTGGACCTGCAGCGAAATCAGAAGCAGATGGCGCGCAAACTTGAGGCCGCCTACGCCGAGACTGCCCAGGTTAAAGGAGAACTGGCCACCCTGAGGGGTTCGGTGGCCCAGAGTCGCGAGATGGCTGCGCTATCCTCGGTTGAGAGGCGCATGTACCTGTCAAGTCCGCAATCCGACACTCGTGCCGTTGCTGCGCCCAACGTGCGTGTCGGATTCGGCGCGGGAACCAATGGTCACGACCCGTATGCCTTTACCGACGGTTCCGTGGCGCTCCCGCTCGGTGAAAAATACGGCTTCCAGGTGGATGCGATTGGTGGCGTGACGCCAAACAGTAACTTCACAGGTGCCGCCGCGCATCTATTCCGCCGTGATCCGAAAGTTGGGGCGCTGGGTCTGTATGGAAGCTACCTTCATGGCGGAGGTGGTTACGATGATGGTGGAGTTCTTGAAAACGGCTATGTCGAAGGCAAGCTCGGCGTTGAAGGCCAGTACTATCTGGGCCGGGCCACGCTTGAGGGACTTGCCGGCATAGAATGGAACTCACTTGAAGAGGACGTCAGTCCGTTCGCCGAAGGCAGGGTCGGGTACTATCCTACGGATAACTTCAAGGTTAATGGCGGCCTGCGTCATCGCGACGCCTTTGGTGGTAGAACGCAACTTGTTGGCGGCGCCGAGTACCTGACCGAGTTCGGAAGCGGAATAGCGACTTCTATCTACAGTGATTTCAGCTTCGATCTGACGAACAGCGACGTCTCCTCAAGCGGCGATTTTTCTGCGATGGCCGGTTTGAGATTCCACTTCGGCACCAATGGCGATCGAAGCGCCCCGAAGACAGTTTTCTGCAAGGATCCGGACCAGAATTTCGAGTGCGCGGTCACGGATGGTCAGAACGATTATTATGCCGACAAGCCAGGTCGTTCCTTGATTCAGCGTGATCGTGGCGACTTCCTTCCATCGCACATCGTAAGAGACGTTGGCAACTTGCCGACGCCTTCCACCAATGTTTGGGGACAGCCAGGGGCGCCTGGCGCACCCGGCGAGGCTGGTGCGCCTGGAGTGCCCGGCGCGGAGGGGCCTGCCGGACCCACTGGGCCTGTCGGACTGCCCGGATCGGATGGGACACCTGGAGCGCCCGGCGATACCGGCGCGTCTGGACCTCCCGGCGCGCCCGGCGCGGAGGGACCTGGCGGACCTGCTGGGCCTGTCGGACTGCCCGGATCGGACGGGACACCTGGAGCGCCCGGCGATACCGGCGCGTCTGGACCTCCCGGCGCGCCCGGCGCGGAGGGACCCACTGGGCCTGCCGGACCGGTGGGACCTGCCGGACCGGAGGGGCCTGTGGGACCGGAGGGACCTACCGGACCGGCAGGCCCATAGTACCCCCTTCTGTCCTGGTCATGCCGCTACGGTTTGGCGGCATGATCAGCAACTTAGAATCGAATCGTTTGAGGATAGCGGAGAGTATGACCGGCCCGCGTCTTGACTGTATGATCCAGGCTCCGAACCCCCCTGAGCTTGTCGCCGCGGAGGGGACGCGAGATTGGATGGATGCGACCGACCAGCATTTCGCCTATCGTTGCACGCCGCTTTCAATCGCCAATGCCAGCGGATGGGAATTGTTGAACCCCATAAATGTGACTGTTACTTGGAACGGATACAACACCACAAAAGACATCGCCTTCCATGTAAACGAACCGAACGTCACGCACCGATTCATCAGCTCGACCTTCGGGCACGGCATAGTAACCTTTCATCCGGGTTACGTGTTTCGCACCGAGCCGGGCTGGATGGTGTGGGCTCGCGGCTCCCCCAACCGGATGAAGGACGGAATCGCGCCCCTGGACGGCTTGGTGGAAACCAACTGGCTGCCGTTCAGTTTCACCATGAATTGGCGCTTCACCCGCCCTGGGTCTGTCACTTTTGCCAAGGGCGAGCCTTTCTGTTTCATCACCATGATGCCAAGTGTCGCTATCGAGCAGGTGCAGCCGGTCATTCGTCCGATGGAGGACGATCCTGAGTTCCATAAAGAACATAAGGTTTGGAATAGCGAACGTCGACGGTTTTCGGCCGGGCTGCAGATGAACGACGAGCTTACCAAGGAGATGAAGTGGCAGAAGCACTATCTGCAGGGTGTTTCGCCGACGGGGAAATCGGTCGCGGATGACACTCACCGAGTAAAGCGAACTCTGAAGCGGCCGATCCACATCGACCAGTTGCGGGCCCAGGAAAAAGGTTCGCCAGTAGATGAAGCTAGCCAAGAGTAAGCGGCCTGTGCGCATTCCTCCAGTTGGATCGCTAGCATTTGGCCGTTCGATTAACGGGTCGGTTTCGAGCAGAGACGAAAGACCGGAATGCATCCGCCAGTTCGTGCGGTCGGGCTTTGTATTGGCGCTGGCGGCGCTCCTTGTCGGTTGCCTGGCGGATGGAAAAGGTAGCCCGAATACGGCTACAGAGTTAGTTCGCGTGAAAGCCGCTTACGCGAGGGAGCCGCATGAGGTCTTCATCGTCGATCGCAGCAAGTTTGACCAACGCTTTCTGCCTGTCGATGTGACGCCCCCGGAACGCTTGCCTGCCGGTACGGTGTTGATCGATACACAGCAGAGGTTCCTCTATCTATACCGCCTCGATGGAACGGCGCGGCGCTATGGCATCGCCGTCGGGGCTAGCGGTTACAGTTGGTCGGGCATTGCCAGCGTAGGGCGCAAAGCGGAGTGGCCCGCATGGTATCCGACTGACGACATGCGTAACCAGTCGCCCGACCTGCCGCGCATGGTCAGGCCCGGCACGCACAATCCGCTCGGCGCGCGAGCTCTCTATCTGTACAAGAACGGCGTGGATACGCTTTATCGTATCCACGGCACCTCAGAGCCCTGGACCATAGGAACTGAAGCGTCCTCAGGGTGCATTCGCATGCTCAACGAGGATGTGATCGAACTCTACAGTCTGGTGCCGCGGGGAGCAAAGGTCATCGTGAAGTGAGGCGAATTGAACAGGCGCAGGCAAACGCTTGCTGTCGGATGCCGCTGGACCATACCCACGCCGGCGGCACAGGTGACGGCAGATTTCTGCTTCTATCGATATTGCGTCATAGAGGGAGAATTTAAGACATAGGCGTCGCTGCTCGTATCGATAGCACTCGCGAATAAGGTTTTGGATACCTTAACCGTCATCTCTGTCCGTCATAATCGACGTTTAGGTATTCTTTTTTACACCTTTTGCGTGTACTGAAATAAAAAAAATCAATGGACGCGCCTATATATCAGTTCACGTCAGTGACGGCATGCCGTTCGTCTTCCCGTTCGCCGTCGGCATCAGTCAGGGCGCGAACGTCCGAAGGACAAATCCAGGCTGATGGGTTGGCAATTGAACGCACCGAGTGAAAGGACCTATGATGAGGCACTCTCTATTCATGCTGGTTTCCGCCGCGCTATTGAGTACCGCCGTTGCGGGTCCAGCGGCAGCGCAGACCGCCGCTGAAACAAACCAGGCCCTTGACGCGCTGTTCGGCAGTCACACAACCTATCAGCAGTTCTTCGACAAGCTGCAGAAGGCTGTCAGTGCCGGTGACAAGCAGACCGTCGCGTCGATGATCGATTATCCCTTCCGCGCCCGGATCGGCGGCAAGGCGATCAAGATAAACGACGCCGCGCATTTCGTGACGGATTACGACAAGATCGTTACCGCCAAGGTCAAACAGACCGTCCTCAAGCAGACCTATCCGACGCTGTTCGCCAATTGGCAAGGCGTCTCAATCGGTGATGGCGAGGTCTGGTTCTCCGGCGTCGGAGACGGCAACACCATCAAGATCACCGCGATCAACGACTGACACCTGGCGGAAGAAATTCCATTTTCGATGATACCGACGCAACCGATCGTTGACCACTCCGGAGGGTTCACATGCTACGTTACCTGTTCATTGCTTTGCTCGCGCTCGGCTCATCGTGGATGATCTCTGATGCCCGCGCACAATCGACCGTCGAATGCCAATCGAGGCACTATCAGTATGGCGAATGCTGGGCGGGCCCGCTGAGCAAGCCGCAACTCATTCATCAGACTTCCGGAAGTCCTTGTATTTTGAACCGGACCTGGGGCTACAATCCACGCAGCAAATATATTTGGGTCGCGCAAGGCTGCTCCGGAATTTTCGCCGATGTCGGCGGCTACCACCATGGACGTGGCGACAGCTTTGATCCCAATGCCCGCATGTATGACCATCGCGGTCATGACGTCGGCGCGGTGGTTGGCGGAGCTATTCTCGGCGCTCTGATCGAGGGGATGGCGGACGATCATCACAATCGACGGCACACGACGAGTAACTACCGCTCCGATAGCAGCTACAATGGTTGTCATGGCATCGGATGCAAAGTCGACAATCCGGACAAGGCAATCGATACCCGACCGCAATTTGACAGGCAGGGAGAGCCAAACTTTGATGTGCATGGCAACTACCAAGGATGCCATGGTGCAGGCTGCCTTGTCGACAATCCTGACGCGGAGTGAATTGAAGGGCGAAGGAAGCCGGTCACGATTGTCAAAGCGGGGCTCTTAAATCTTTGCCGCAGCATCAATCTTGATCTTCATCGTGGCATCACCACGGCAGACTTCGTTCACCTGCTTCTTGGTTTCTCCTCGAAGCGGTGGAGGCAGCCGAACATGTTCTCTATCTCCTCCTCCATCGTGGCGGCGGCTGAGACGATAAGATCGAGGTTCTTATGCCGTCGATCCATGGGGGCTTGTGCGGAAGCCTCTTTGTACCAAGAATGTACCAAAAGAGAGCCGCTATCCAGAAAAATCGTTGCGAATCAGTCTGTTACGGGAAATTGATGGCGGAGAGGGAGGGATTCCCTTTCACCTCTATGATACTGAAAATACTAGTCTTTTCGCGCTTTTTGTTACACAGTTTGTTACACAGCTACAACTACGATTTATAACCGCTCTAAGCTCGCAGCTTTTGGGCTCGCCTGCCCAATCCATCCGATCTGTCGAAACCGATGGCTTGTAGGACACTCCCGCGTGTGTACGTTGGGGCTTGGGTCAGAAGGTGACCCACAGCAAAGACGGGAGCGCCGCAGCGCAAAAGATCTCATCGGTCAAGGAACAGATAGTGAAGTAGCCTGTGACAATCGGCGCCAGCATCACCTCCAAAGCCGACCAGGAAAAACCCGCAAAAAACGTCGCCCTCAGATACCCCGTCGGCAATGAATATGGGACCGAAGTTGCGCGGCAGATCGGGCGTTAGATGCCTTCATGACATCTGAACCTGAGCAGGCTCCTACGCCGCGAGCCGGCACATTTCCGAACGGAGTTTCGTCCGGCTGCGCAAAAAGGTGCCCTGTCGAGACTTACTTGTTGGCCAAATGGCTTAGCAGGGACGAACTCGTGAAGAGATTGATAATGCAACACTATCAGTCGTTGTGCTGATCCGACAGGCTGTGCGTTTTGGCACGAAAATCATGGCGAAAAGCGCACCGGCACTTTACTCTCCAAATTATGATTCGCCTCGATCCCGCGACCGCCAGCTCCTCTGCGCCGCCCTCCGTTCCCGCGTGGGCGATCACAAGCGCCGGCGCGCCGAGTGACGGCGACGCCGCCTTCCGGGCCGGCGCCGCCCTGGGTGCCCTCGACACGCTCGCCCGCGCGCAGGCAGCCTGGGCCGGCGCTTGGCGGCAGCGGCTGGCGGTTCGCTGCGCCGCCTCCAGCATGCGGCTCGCCGGCCGCGCCGAGGATGCGGCCGCCTTGCGCGATGCCTGGCATTTGCGTCCCCTACGTGCTGACCCCGGTCCCGCAGGCGCCGTCTTTGGCGCCTGGCGGCAGTTGGCCAGGC
>NZ_RZQY01000309.1:0-6782 GCF_003998575.1 Mesorhizobium sp. M7A.F.Ca.CA.001.10.2.1
TTCCACCTCCATGACCGAGGAAGACGCACGCGAGATCCTTTCCGCAATCGACGGCGCCCTCGCAGCAATCGCTCCGAAGCAATGACGTAGCGCGTCCAGCGCCGGATCCATCCGGCACGGGACGACGCAGCAACAGATGGAAGTCACATGACAGCTTCTCCTCACGTCGTCGTCATCGGTGCGGGTACCCTCGGTATGTGTTCTGCGCACGCGCTCGCGGAACAGGGCGCTCGCGTCACCGTCATCGACGCACAATCCATTGCGTCAGGATCCAGCGGCCGCTCGGTCGGGGTCGTTGGGACACAGCTCACGGATCCGTTCGAGATACAGCTGCGCATGCAATCGGTGCAGCGCGTCCGCCGGTGGCAAGAGCGCCTCGGTCTCGGCTTCAGCCCTATCGGCTACCTGCGTCTGGCGCGCACCTCCGAGCAGATGGAACTGTTCGCCCGCTCGGTGGAGATCCAGCGCGATGCCGGCTTCAGATCCAGGGTCTACCAGGCGAACGAGCTTCAGCAACTCGTGCCGCACTTGAGTTCAGATGGGCTCGAAGGCGGCATCTTCGGGCCGGACGACGGCTTCCTCGATCCCCACGAAATGTGCACGCTGCTGGCGCAACAGGTGAAGAAGCTCGGCTCCGAGGTGTTCCAGTTCCGCAAGCTGCTTGGTGCCGCGCGGACATCCGGTGGCTATCGGTTGGACACCAGCAAAGGGCCGATCGGCTGCGACTTCGTCGTGAATGCGGCAGGCGCCTGGGCGCCACGCGTTGCCGAGATGCTCGGACAGACGCTGCACATCCACCCCGAGCGCCACGAGGCGCTGACAATCCACTTGGACGCGCCGCTCCCGTACACAATGCCGATGGTCATGGATCTGGTGAACGGGCAGGGCACCGGACTCAACTTTCGGCACGAGAAAGCGGGCGAGCTCATCGCCGAGATACACAAGGTAAGTTCGCCGTCGCCCGAAGATCCGGACAACTACAACGAGCAGTGCGAGGAAGGGTCCAAGGTCATGCTGGCCGAGATGCTGATCGAACGCCTGCCTGATCTGCCGGGCGCCCGGCTCGGCCGGGGCTGGGCAGGCCTCTACCCTGTCACCGCCGACCACCGTCCCTATGTCGGACCAGTCGATCAGTCGGAGCCCGGTCTGATCACCGCGGCCGGTGCGGGCGGCTACGGGATTCAGCTTGCGCCGGTGATTGGGCTGATCGTCGCAGACTGGGTGCTCAAGGGCTCTCCCGCATCGATCCCAGGCACCGAAAGTCTCGCTCCAACTCCGGAAAGAAACGTTCCGGGCACACATACTGCGGCGGCTTGACCAGTGGGACACCGGCGTTAGCGCAAGGACAAAGAAGCCATGCCCGAGGCAGAAAATATCGTACGCATCAAGAACATCAACGTGATCTATGGCGGCCATCACGCCGTGAAGAACGTCTCGCTCGACATCACGCGCGGCGAGGTCGTGGCGATCGTCGGACCCAGCGGCGCGGGGAAGAGCACGCTGCTGCGCGCGATCAACATGCTCGAACAGCCGTCATCCGGCACCCTTGAAGTGGGTGCCATCCGGTTTTCGGTCGACCGCAATCTGTCCGCCGGAGAGCTGCTGAGGCTCCGACGTTCCACCGGGATGGTTTTCCAGTCCTTCAACCTGTTTCCGCACATGACCGTGCAGCGCAACATTTCGCTGCCGCAGATGCGGGTTCTGGGGCGCACCAAGGAGCAGGCGGACGCGCGCACCGCCCAATTGCTCGAACGCGTACACCTTACGGACAAGGCGCAAGCCTATCCGGCGCGCCTGTCGGGTGGCCAGCAGCAGCGTATCGCGATCGCACGCGCCCTGGCTCTTGACCCCAAGGTGATGCTCTTCGACGAACCCACGAGCGCCCTGGATCCCGAACTCGGGCTTGAGGTGTTGGCCGTGATGCGCGAGCTCGCCCAGGAAGGCATGACAATGATCATCGTCACGCACGAGATCGCCTTTGCCGCAGACGTCGCCGACCGCGTAATCGTCATGGCTAATGGAGAGATCATCGAGCAGGGTCCGCCTGATGCCGTGATCCGCAATCCGTCGTCGCCCCGCACGCGGCAGTTCTTCCGTGCCGTGGTCGATCGCAGATGATCGACCTGCTGGTTTCACTGCTCAGAGGCGTTCCGGCCACGCTGCTGGTGACCTTCGGCGCTTTCGGAGTCGGGGCCATCGCAGCCATGCCGCTGGTGCTGATGCGACGTTCCCGGTTGCTTCTGCTAAGCGCGCCGGCGCGCCTATACATCGACGTTGTCCGAGGAATCCCGCCGATCGTCTGGCTGTTCATTATTTTCTTCGGATTGGGCAGCGGAGTGATCGTTCTCAGTTCATATCAGGCTGCCATCCTGGGCATGGGGTTGGTATCAACGGCCTATCTCGCTGAAATCTATAGGGGTGGCTTCCTGGCCCTCTCGAAGGGCCAGCGGGAGGCGTCCACGGCGCTCGGTATGTCGCGCCTGGATACGCTGCGCTATATCCTGGCGCCGCAGGTCCTGCGCGTCTCGGTTCCACCCATGGCGACCTTCCTTGTTAGCCTGCTCAAAGACACGACCGTGGCCTCCACGATCGGTGTCCGCGACGTGATGATGTACGCATCGCAGCAGGCTCAAGGCGGCGGCGGCAGCTTCGCGCCGTTCATTTTCGCCGCGCTTCTCTACATCGTGCTGTCCATACCCGTTGTCGTGTTGGCACGCGCCGTGGACGGGCGGCTGCGCTCAAGGGGGCAAGCGAAATGAGCGAGATGCTGGCTAACTGGCTGGACTGGTCGCCCCAGCTTTTCCAAGGAGCTATTGTCAGTCTTCAGTTGGCGGGCCTGGCGCTGCTGTTCGGATTGCCTATCGGCCTCGTTCTTGCGCTTGCCTCTTCCTCTGGAAACAGGCTCGTCCGCTATTTCGCGGTGGTATTGGTCGAGATCGGGCGTGGTGCGCCTGCACTCGTCGTCCTGCAGATGGTCTACTATGGATTGCCTGCTTCCGGGATGACCGTAAGTGCCTTCACCTCTGGCGTGATTGCGTTGGCGCTAACGACAGGCGCCTACACCAGCGAGATCCTTCGCGCCGGTCTGAACGCGGTTCCGCATTGTGAGATCGAGGCGGGCTGGGCGCTCGGCATGACCCGCCGGGACATCCTGCGCTTCGTAGTGATCCCCCAAGGAATCCTGTTCGCAATACCCGCACTGATGGGCTTTGCCATTCTCATCTTCCAGGCGACGGCCCTTACATACACGATCGCCATCCCCGAACTTCTGGCGCGCGCCTATCGCGTGGGTGCGGCCACCTACCTCTACCTCGATGTCCTGATCTTGGCGGGCCTGTTCTATCTCGCCATCACCGTCCCGTTCGGGTGGCTGGTCTCGTACACCGAACGTAGGCTGGGCAGCCATCTCGGCTGACCTGCAATCAAAAACCATCAATGTCAGAGGAGAGCACAGTGAAAAATTGGAGTAAGATTATCTCGGCCGCGGCCATTGCTACGGCCTTGGGTGCCAGCGTCGCGTCCGCACAGGATTGCAAGCCGCAGCACGTTTTCGAAACCGTGTCAGCGGGCAAACTCACAGTCGCGCTTACCAACACCGCTCCGTATTCGCTCGAAAAAGACAGCGGCATCGCGGGTATCGACGGCGATCTCGTGAAGCGTTTTGCCAAGGAGAACTGCCTGGAGATCGCTTATGAGATCTTCACATATCCAGGCGCGGTTTCCGCAGTTCAGTCGCGGCGCGCGGACATCGCGCTTGGCGGCTTCTATCGTACCGCCGCCCGCGCGAAGGTCGTCGCTCTGTCTACGCCGGTCTATCTCGACCAACTGTCCGTCACCTCGACCAACGGCATTGATACTGTCGATGGTCTGCTGGGCAAGAAGGTCGGCACCGTTGAAGGATATTTATGGGTCCAGGACATGGAGAAGCTTTACGAAGGCTCCAAGACCTATCCGTCGTCGCTGAACCTCGCGCAGGACCTTCATGCCGGTCGTATTGAGGCGGCGCTCGACGGCTTCGGCTCCGCTGTCATTCAGAACGAAGGACAGAATTATAAGGTAAATGCGCTGAAACAAGATCCGCGCATCGATGCGACCATGAACCCGTCGCAGACCGCCTTCCTGCTGGACAAGAGCAACGAGGATCTTGCGAAGGCCGTTGACACGTCCCTAGAAGCTTACCGCAAGGATGGCGCGATCGCGGAAGCGCTCAAGGCTTACGGGCTGGATCCGTCAGCCGCAGATGTCGGTGGCGCCCGCGTCATCGAGTAAGCCGCTGGTATGAAGGGCCGCTCCGCCTGTGCCTCCCGTTTTTAGGAAGAAAACCGAGCGAGGCGGGCGGCCTGGACGTTTGCTGCGCGGCTGCGATCCGAGCGTGTGCTAAATGCCTGCCGTCGACTACGTCGCCGCCGATGCCTACATCAATTCGGACGACACTGGCGACTGTCAGCTCGCCGACCTCATCCAAGGCGAGGAGCTTCCCTCGCTTTACGCCCGTTCCTGCTGTGCAGAGCAGTGCCGCTGGCTCGCACCTTGGCTATAGAGCTTCTATCAACGCGCAGTGTGCATGATCGCATCTGTGGGGCGCGGGAGGTTTCGAGGGGAACACGATCTGGCATTTGAAGTTTGCTCCTAGGGCAGCGCCTGCTTTGACGAGCTTCGCCAACTCAAGTCTTGCGCCCTTCCGAGAGAAGATTGTCGCCGGTAGTGACGAAGAGCGCGAAAACTTATTGCGCAAGCTTGACTGCGGCGCTGGCGCACCGGCGGAAGTCTGCTGTTCGGGCTTCGTGCTGGCCGTTGCTCGCGCCAACCGTGGCTAAGTTCGCCGTCCCATCCACTCTTCACGCCGTTCAGCATCGAACGCCTGCCGACCCTTCGCGGCCCATAGATCTCGTGCATGCTCGCCTTCAGCGCTCTGCAATTTGTCGGCCGCCTATCCCGCTGGTTGCCTTTGCCAACGAGGCCAAGCCTCTTCAGGGCGATCCGCGCGAGATCAACCGGTTCGACCTTGACGGGCAGCCCGTGCACCGCAACGGCATGAGCCAGAATGAGTTTTACGAAACCGATGTCGATGCCTAGCGTCATCGGTCCAGCACCTTGGGCAGCCCGGTCACGGCCGAAACGAATGAGCCGTTCGCGATCGAGAGCCGCGATGTTGCACTTGCCGAGATGTCTTTGGAGCATAGCGAGGGCTGCGGCCTTGGAGCGGCGAGGGGACTTGCCTATATCGCACATGTCGTCGATATGAAGGTCGATGAGTTCGCCGAAGGTTTTCAGGCGCGCTGTTCGAGACTTTGCCGGTGTCTCACCGCGATCGACTTGGCGCTCGGTTTCGTCGCCCAGCGGCGTGCGTCGTCTCGGCGCAGGAAGGTTTCGCTGACGTAGCGACCTTTGCGACGGACTTGGACACGCCAGGACCCGGACGAGAGCTTTGTGTAGGTGGCCATTTTTTCGTGTGCGCTCCGTGTGCACTGAGAGATCGAAACGTGGCGAAAAAGGGTCGTATTCTGGCGTAAATTGTGTGCACTTGGCACGTTCTAACGATTTGATGTTAAACAAAAAATGCTGCAAAATCAATATCATAGGCTATCTGTGGCCCCGATGATGGACTGGACGGACCGGCATTGCCGGTTCTTCCACCGCCAGCTGACAAGCCATGCGCTGCTTTATACCGAGATGGTGGTGGCCGACGCGGTCATCCATGGCGCGCGCGAGCGGCTGCTCGGCTTCGATGCGGTGGAACATCCGGTCGCGCTGCAGCTCGGCGGCTCGGATCGTGAAAAGCTCGCCGAGGCTGCCCGCATTGGCGAGGCCTTTGGCTATGACGAGATCAACCTCAATGTCGGCTGTCCGTCAGACCGCGTCCAGTCGGGCACGTTCGGTGCCTGCCTGATGAAAGTGCCGGACCTCGTCGCCGGCTGCGTCGCGGCGATGAAAGCGGCGGTGAAGATCCCCGTGACCGTTAAATGCCGCATCGGCGTCGACGAGCAGGATCCGGAGCCGGCCCTGGATGCGCTGACGGATGGGGTTTTCGATGCCGGCGCCGACGCATTGTGGGTGCATGCACGCAAGGCGTGGCTGGAAGGGCTGAGCCCCAAGGAAAACCGTGACATCCCGCCGCTCGACTACAACAGGGTCTATCGGCTGAAGGTCAGAAAACATAACGAATTCATTGGCATCAATGGTGGAATTCAGTCGATTGAAGAGGCGCAGAAGCATCTCGGTCATGTCGATGGCGCGATGCTTGGCCGCGCCGCCTACCACACGCCCGGCATTCTGGCCGGCGTCGATGCCGCTTTCTACGGCGTCCAGTCCGAGCCGTTCGATTTCGCCGCGCTGATCGATGCGATGGCGGACTATGCGGCACGCCATATCGAGCAGGGTGGGCGGCTTGGCCATGTCACCCGCCATATGGTCGGACTGTTCCATGGCCTGCCCGGTGCGCGCCGCTACCGGCAGATCCTGTCCACGGACGCGACAAAACCCGGGGCCGGCCCGGACGTGCTGAAGACGGCTTACGCGGCCGTCGAGTTCGGTGGCGCAGCAGCCGAAGCGGCTTGAGCTTCGGGGATCAATCCCTGAGGATCATGCGGTCGCCGCGCACGTCAAAACCCGACAATGAACCGATGAAGTTCATGCCGAGCAGGCTCTGGCTGAGCATTCCGGGTGCGGCGATCATCACCGACATATCCCTGCGCATGATGCCGCCGATCGCAATCTGATCGGTTTTCACGGCCGCGGCGCGCGCCATGCCGTTGGCGGTCGAAACCGGTATGGTGTAGTTG
>NZ_RZQY01000030.1:0-20685 GCF_003998575.1 Mesorhizobium sp. M7A.F.Ca.CA.001.10.2.1
GTGTAGTTCGCGCTGGCCGAGGCCTCGTTTGCCTGCAGCCCATCGAGGATCAGTTCGAGCACGAGCCTCTCGGGGTGGCTTATCTTGGCGTCGTAATAGGTGCCGGTGGCGACGATCGAGGGGGCGAGCGCCGGCATCTCACTGAGCGCCTGGCGCCGCCCGACCATGCGGTGACGCGGCATGACCTGGTTTCGCGAGCCATAGAAATCATAGATCATCAGGCCGATCTTGATCAGGACGGCGCCACGGCTGCGCGGCGCGCTGGTCGAGCCGAACAGCGTCCGCAGCGCCGCCAGCATGCCCTTGCTCCAGGAGAAGATCGGGATGACCGTTGGCAGCGGGCTGACATAGTGCGGCGCGTTTTTCAAAAGCAAATTGCGTTCGAGCGTCGACTGCGCCACCAGCCTGAACTCGCCGGTTTCGAGATATTTCAGACCGCCATGAATGAGCCGCGATGGCGCAGCACTCGTGCCGGAGCCGAAATCCGCCTTGTCGACGATCAGGCAGCTGACGCCTTGCGCGCACAGATCGCGAAACAGCCCTGCCCCGTTGATGCCGGCGCCAAGAATGACGACGTCGACCTCCCCGGCTCCGGCCATGGCGGCCAGACGCCCGGCTGGATTTTCCGTACGTATTGCTTCGCTCGAGCTCATGGCGCTTTCGTCTTGACGATGCGCAGCTTCACGCCGGCCCGTTCGAGGGCTTGCGCCCGCGCATCGCCCAGGCCTTCGGTCGCCAGCACGACATCGAAGCTGGTCAGATCATCGAAGACATGCAGCGCGATCCTATCGAACTTGGCATGGTCGATCAGAAGGATACGCTTGACCGATGCGGCCATCATCGCCTGCTTGACCCGCACGACATTGGGATCCTGGATGAAGGCGGTGGTTCCGGTGATGGCCGAAGCCGAACAGATCAGCACATTGGCGCGAAGCTGTGCCACCGCGTTCTCGCAGACGATGCCGATATAGGCGTTGTAGGTGTTGTGGTACTGGCCGCCGAGACAGATGAAGTCGAGTTCGTCGACATGGGTCAGCAGTGCAGCCGTCGCCACTGAGTTGGTGATGACGGTCAGCGGCTTGACGTCGAGCAGGAGCGTAGCGACCGCATTTGCCGTTGACGAATCGTCCAGCATCACCACCTGGCCAGCTTCGATATAATCGAGTGCTGTCCGCGCCAGAGCATCCTTTTCGGCACGGTTGACCGTCACCCGGTAGCGGAAGGCGCTTTCGTAGAGACCGGAAGGCTGAACCGTGACCGCACCGTGCAGCTTGCGCAACACGCCCTGCTGCGCCAGCCGGTCGATGTGCCGGTGGATGGTCATACGCGACACGCCGAAATGCTCGACCAGATCGTCGATGCGTACCTGGCCGAGCTTGATCACATAATCGGCGATCTCTTCGCGTCGTTCGTCGGCCTTGATCATGCGCTTCCCCCGGTGTCTGGCCGCGCCAGTTTCTCGATGTCAGGCCAATGCGGTTCGAGCGCACCGGCTATGCGGCCATAGAGGGAAAAGCGCTCGTTGAACACAGCACTCGAGGCCGGCACTGGCTCGTATTGGCGCGCGGTCATGCCGACTTGCCTGGCGCCTTCTTGCGGCGTCGCGAAGATGCCAACCGCCGCACCCGCGCAAAGCGCAGCGCCAAACGCCGCGGCCTCGTCGGTCGAGGTAACGATGACCGGGGCGTTCAACACATCGGCAAACATCTGGACGAAGGCCGGATTGCGCGAGCCGCCGCCGGTCAGGCGGATTTCGCTGATGGCAAAGCCGTCGCGCAAGGCTTCGACATGGGTACGATGATTGAAAGCAATGCCCTCCAGAACCGCCTTGAGCATATCGCCGCGATTGTGCCAGCCATGAAGGCCGACAAAGCTGCCGCTGGCGACATCGCCAAAGGGGGAGCCGAACAGATAGGGATGAAACAGGATGGTCGACCGCTTTTTAAGCGCCTCGTCGATCTCTGTTGCCAAAACCTCGTGGATCGAGCCACCACCGACCGATGCCCTCTCCTGTTCCGAGCGGCAGAACGTGTCGAGAAACCAATCGTAGTTCGCGGTCGAGGCCGGCGAGATCGCCATGTTGTTCCAGCGGCCGGCGTCGATGGCGTTGCGACAGAGCCAACGCGGGTCGACGCGCGGTTGCGAAGAGACCACTTCGTTGATGGAATAGGTCCCGGCGACAATGGCAAGCACACCCTCCTCATGGCCGCCCATGCCAAGTGCGGAGGCAGTTACGTCATGCAGGCCGCTCGCCACTGGTGTCCCCTTGGCAAGGCCGGTCATGTCGGCGGCCTCGGCGGTAACGTGGCCGGCGATCTCGGCCGAATGCGCCATCGGCGGCAGCGCGTCGAAAAGATCGTCCAGTTCGAAGATGCGCATCGCTTCCAGCGCGTAATCCTGCGTGCGGAAATCCGTGAATGAGGTGCTGGCCTCGGTACGGTCGGTGCCGATCGTGCCGGTCAGGCAAAAGCGCAGCCAGTCCTTGCAGGCCAGTATATGCCCGATGCGGCCATAGCGGTCGGGTTGGTTCTTCCTGATCCAGGCCAGCAGCGCCGACGGAGCCGAAACGTGCGGCGCCTGTCCGGTACGCGCCAACGCATTTTGGAAGACCCCATCCGCCGACCATTGTTCGACAATCTCGCCGGCGCGGCTGTCAAGCGACAGGATACCGGGGCCTAGCGGCCGGCGATCCTTGTCGAGCAAATAGAGACCATCGCCGTGTGCGGTCGCCGCCACCGCCTTGATATCGTTGGCGGCCCGGCCGCACAATGCGATCGCTTCGCGGATGGCATCGGCGGTGGCTTGCCATAGCCTTGCCATGTCGCGCTCCACCCAGCGCGCATGGGGCATCGACTGCGGGACGCGCCGGCGCGCCACCGACAACTGCGTGCCATCGGCATCGAAGATCACCGCCTTGGTGACCGTGAGACCGTTATCGATTCCGAGCAAACTGGGCATGGGCGCCGCCGCTTTCAGCAACTGGTGAAGGGCGCTGCAAGGCAAACCTGCAGGTTGGGATAGGGATGACAGGCATGACGACAATCAACGAGCAACGGTGATACAAAAGCGACGCATCCGACGCGGTAAAAAGACCATAGTAGCATGTTAAGTTAACGTCAATACGTGAGATATTTTGCGGATATGTCTGACGTCATCTGCGACGAAAATTGCCATCCCCTCGTACCGCATCCGATGCGGACGAAGTTCCGGCTAGTGCCCAACTGGCCGGATAGGCTTCAACCCCGCGCTGGGAGCCAGAGAGCACGGTACGATTGACGCCGAACGCGCTTCGACTGGCTTTGCGAGTTCCTGCGCAACGACCGGACAACCCGCACCGCTTCGGCGCCTTCAAAGAAAACGCGACGACTCAAGAAGCTCAGCCACCCCGTCCAGTTCCTTGTGCAGGCGATGCCAGCGACGGTCGAGATAAACAAGCGAATGCGCCTCCGGGGGGACCTCGTCCGGCTGTACCTCGCCGTCAAGGAGTTCGGCCGCGACCAGTGTCGCGCCCTCAATCGGCAGAACGCCGAGCCGACGGGCGCGGAACCAGGTCGAAACGCCGGTATAGCGCGGTTCGCCGGTGGGCAGCCGCGCCCAGGCGCCTCCCGGCGGGAAACGTTCCGCGCCGCTGGACGCGCAGAGCTGCGCCAGGTCGATATCAGTGAAGCGCAGCAGGTGGATCACCATGGTCTCGGCCCGCAGCAAGGGCTCGGACGAAGTCGATTTCATCGAGAGCGAGAAGGCGACGACCGGCGGCGCGGCACTTACCGAGATCAGCGAAGACACGGTCATCGCCACCGGCCTGTCGCCGGGATCGGCAGTGATGACCGCGACACCGGCCGGATGGTGGCGAAAGGCTTCGCGGAAGGCGTTGGTCATGGGGTGCGGGATGCTCATCGACATGTCTCTTCTGCAGCATGAAAAAGGGGCCGGACGGCGTCCGCTGTCCGGCCCTTGCAACTACTTCTTCTCGATCAGGTCGTAGAACTGCCAGGTTCGATCGCTCCACACGCCGCCGATGTCGCGGCCGGCCGAGGTGACGATCGACGGCGCGATGGTGAAGTGGTTGGCCGCTACCATCATCTCGCGGAAGGTGCGCTGGATCACACCGGCGCGGAGCGATGCGCCGCCGCCAGCGCGGTAGGCGAAGTTGCAGATATCGACGCCAACCTCGTGAATCTCGGATTTGGCCAGATGGACAAGGCTGATCTGCCGCGTCGACACGCTATTGCCGGCCTCGACCGTCGCCTCGATGTCGCGCCAGACTTCGAAGACGAAGGCGCGGGCAGCGCGATAGCGGGCTTCGGCGCGGCCATAATCGTGCCAGAACTTCTCGCTCTCGCCGATCAGTCCGGCGCGGCCGGATTTGGTGCGGGCGAACTTGGCGATCTCGTCCAGCATCCGCCGCCCGGTACCGAGCGCCCAGCCGGTATGACCGATGGCGGCGAGGCCCACGACACCGAGACTGAAGAACTCCTTTTGGCGCAGCGGCGGTGCGGTCAGGATCGGGAAGACGAGATCGTCGGCGATGAAGACATCCTCGGCCGCATAGTCGATGCTGCCGGTGCCGCCGAGGCCCAGAACGTCCCAATTGCCGAGCTGCTTGTGCTGCGAGATCGGCGCATGGGCGCACATGATAATCACATTGCCCTTGTCGTCCTTCGCGGGCTTGCCGGTGCCGTCATCGACGAAGGCGGCACTGTGGCTATAGGTGGCGTGGCTGAACCCGCTGCCATAGCTCCACTTGCCGTTCAGCCGGTAGCCGCCGTCGACCTTCTTCAGCATGCCAAGCGGCGCGCCCTGCCCCGAGAAACGGTTGTCGGTGCCCGGCGCGAAAAGCCGCTCGACCGCGCTGTCCGGCAGAAAGGCCGCCGACATCGCACCGATGCAGCAATGCACCATGGAAACCCAGCCAGCCGCTCCCGAATACCAGGTGATCGTCTCCAGCAGTTCGAGACCATGGGTGGGTCGCAACTGCGCGCCGCCGAGGCTCTCCGCGGCGAAGATATGCGACATGCGCAACGGCTTCAGCAGCTCGAACGTGGCCGAAGTCAGTTCGCCGCTCTCCTCGTCGGCGATGGCGTTGGCTTCCAGGGCCGGCCCGATCTCCGCGATCTTCGTCAGCAGGTCGCGATAGTCGGTGGTCGTCCCCCACGAGCCATGCTTGATGGGTTTGTTCATTGTCTTCTCCTCCTTTTTCAAATGCGGTCAGCCGGCGAGGAAGTCGCCGATCTTCCTGAGCGTTTCGGATTTTTCCTGCATGACGAAATGACCGGCATCCTCGACCAGGATCAGCCGTGCATCGGGCAGCGCCTCGACGAAGAGCGGCGCCTGGCTCGCCGGCAGCAGACGGTCCTTGGTGCCCCAGACGACCAGCGTCGGGTTGGTGATGCGCGCCAGGAAGCGCCGCAGGTTCGGATGGCCCATGCCGAATGGCATCAGTAGCCGGCCGAGCGTGTCGCCTTCGCGGACGCGGTCGGCGCCGAAGGCCTCGGCAAAGGCGGGGTCTGAGCCGTCCGGGAAATAGCGCAGCGCCACCGAGACGTCATGCGCCAGATAGGCCGGCAGCTCCTGCGGCGCGACCGCGCCCAGATCGGTGGCCGGATGCGCGGGGTCGTTGAGCCCTGCCGGCGCGATCAGCACCACCTTGTCGAAACGCTCCCGCGCAAGGCCGGCGAGCTCGGTCGCCATCCAGCCGCCCATGGAAAAGCCGATGAGATGAGGCTTCTCCGGCAGGTTCAGAACATCGAGCAGGTTCAGGTAGTGCAGAACCATGTCGGACATCGCAGCGACATGCGGCGCCGGGCCAGAAAAGCCGAAGCCCGGATGGCTCGGGCAGAGCACGCGGAAGCGGTCGGCGAGGCCCTCCGCGAAGTCGAAGCCTTCAAGCGTCGAGGCGCCGTGCAGGAACAGCACGGGCTTGCCTCTACCGATGGCCTTCACCACCGTTTCCGTGCCGCCGATATCGTATTCGAGGGTTTCGAATTGAACGGCCATTTTCACTCTCCTCAAACAGGTGCGGCCTCAAACAAGGTCCGGCTGGATCAGCACTTTGCATTGCGTGGTGCGGCGGCGAAGGCTCTCGAATATCTGCGGAACTGGCGAGAGGTCGATCCGGTCGGTGACCAGAGCTTGCGGTGCGAAAGGTCCGCCGCGCAGCGCATCGAGGGCGACGCCGAATTCGTTGTGCTGATGGAAGAAGACCGAGAACAGCAGGTTCACTTCCTTGGTCAGCGCAATGAACGGATCCCATTCGTCGCCGCCGATACACAAGCCGACGCCAACCACCGTGCCCTGCAGCCGCACCGCTTCGACCGCCGCGCCGATGAGGCCGCGCTTGCCGACGCATTCGAAGACAATGTCTGGCGCTCCGCCACAGAGATCGGCGAGGTTTTCGGTCAGCTTTTCGCCCGAAAGCGCGAAGCCGGTCGCGCCGAGAGCAAGCGCACGCTCGCGCTGATGGCCGTGGATGTCGGCCACCACGACACGCGACGCCCCCATCCGCCGCGCCCAGAAGGCGACGAGCAGTCCGATCGGCCCAGCGCCCAGGATGGCGACCCGATCCCCCGGCTTCATGCCCGAGCGGACGATGCAATGCAGAGCGACCGACAGTGGCTCGGCCAACGCACCATCCTCGAGCGCCACATCGCCGGGCAGGATATGACACTGGCGTGCGGCCACGGTCGCGTATTGCGCATAGCCGCCGCCGATCAGCTCCATCTCGCGACAGCGCGCCGGATCGCCGCGCTCGCAGGCTTCGCAGTGTCCGCAACCGCGCATCGGCGCGACGGCGACACGGTCACCGATCCGAAGGCCTGTTGCCTCCGATCCGACCGCGACGATGTCCCCAGAGAATTCATGGCCGAGCACGAAGCCTGCCTCGATGCCGAAAGGCACGGGGTCCTCGGTGATATGCAGATCGCTGCCGCAGATGCCGCAGGCGGCGACACGCAAGACGACCTCGCCCGGTGCCGGCGTCGGGTCCGGCACCGTGCCGATCCGCAGCGGGACGCCGACCCTATCGAAGATGGCGGCTTTCATGAATCCTCCTCGTCAGCGGTTCGGGTCGACGAGCTTGCGTCGGATCGGGAACCATGGTGCATCCCACCGTTTCGAGATCAGGCCCCAGATGCCCGTCCGGGCGTAGAGCGCGACCAGAAGCGTCATCAGGCCGAGGACAACGAAATAAGTCGCGCCGTATTCGCCGAACCAGCGGTCCGCGATGAAGAAAATCAGGGATCCGATCAGAACGCCCTCGATGGAGCCGATTCCGCCGACCATGACGATGAAGATCGCGACGTTGGCCCACATCGGATCGAAGGCCGAACCCGGGGTGATGCGGAGCTGCGCCATGAAATAGATCGCCCCGGCAAGACCGCAGCCGACCGCCGACGCGACGTAGATCAGGAAGCGCAGCTTGACGACATTCACGCCCTGGCTTGCGGCCGCGACCGGATTGTCGCGCATGGCGATCAGCGCAAGGCCGAAGCGCGAGCGAAGCAGCCAGTAGCTGCCGCCCAGCGTGACGAGCAGCATCCCCGCGCAGAGCAGCGACATGGCGACATTCCGCTCGAAGGCCGAATAGTCCTTCATCACGCGAAGCGACATGCCCGCGCCGGAATTGACGAGCGGCAGGTTCGAGGCGGTCAGCCGGAAGACCTCGGCCACCACCCATGTGCCGATCGAAAAATAGGGGCCATCCAGGCGATGCAGCAGCAGGTAGATCGGCACGGCCAGCGCGGCCGGCACCAGCAGCGAAAGGAAGACCGCCACAAACGGATTGATGCCGTAAGTCTGGGCCAACACGAAGAGCGCATAGCCGGCCGCTCCCATGAAGGCATGCTGACCCACCGAGACGAGGCCGGCATAGCCGGCGAGCAGGTTCCACATCTGAGCGACGGCGATGTAGCAGCACAGCACCAGAATCGACCGGATCGTGCCGGTCGAGGCCCACCATGGCATGGCGGCGACACCGATCAGCGCCAGCACAGCCAGCGTCATCGCGATGCGACCGGACCGGGTCTGGCGCTGGACCAGGACCTCAGGCACCTCGGTTGCCACATAGGGGATCGCACTCATGACAATGCCTTTCCGAACAGGCCCTGCGGGCGGGTCGCCAGCACGATCAGGAAGACGATATGTCCGGCGAGCACGCCGAAGCCCGGATCGATGCGGAAGCCGATGGCCTGCGAGATGCCGAGGACCATCGAGCCGGCGAAGGCGCCCCATACCGTCCCCATGCCGCCGATGATCACCGCTTCGAAGGCGTAGATCAGCTGGGCAGGTCCGTCGGCCGGCGCGACGGTCGACCGCAACGCCTGGAAGACGGCTGCAAAGCCGAGGATGCCGACCGCTGCCGCTGTCGCCATAGCATAGACGGCGCGCGGATTGATGCCGGTCATCGCCGCTGCCTCGACATCGGCCGACGCGGCGCGGAGCGCCCGGCCAAAGCGCGTGCGCTTCAGCGTCAGGTCGAGGCCTCCTGTCAACCCCGTGGCGACGGCCAGCACGATCAGCGGCAGGAGGCCGACATAGATACCGCCGATCTCGATGGATTGACTCTCTATTCCATGGCCGGGCAACGATCGGCTGTTCGCGGACCATATCTGCAGCATCAGGTTCTGCAGCGCGATCGAAAGTCCGAAGGTGGCGATCAGCGAGGGCAGCGGATCGCTGCCCACCACGCGGTTCAGCACGGCCTTCTGCAGCACCCAGCCCATCAGCACCGCGAGCGGCACCAGTAAGATCAGCACAGGCAGCGGTCCCAGACCCCAGGCCGTGGCTATCGAAATGCCTATCAGCGACAAAAGGATCACCAGATCGCCATGGCTGATGTTGACGATCCGCATGACGCCGAACATCAGCGCCATGCCGAGCGCATACTGGGCATACATGCCGCCCAGCAGGACTCCCTGCACCAAGGCGTCAAACCACTCCATGGCCTGCTCCAAAATAGGCTTTGCCGATCTGCTCACGCGTGATCTCGGCGGACCTGCCGGTCAGGGTCACGCGCCCCTCCAGCATGCAGTAGAGGCGGTCCGTAGCGGTTCGGGCGAGGCCGACATCCTGCTCGACCACGATCATCGCCGTTCCGGTGGCGCGGATTTCGGGCAAGGCGGCATAGATCTCGCGGATCACCTTCGGCGCAAGACCAAGGCTGATCTCGTCGCAGAGCAGCACGCGCGGCTGGCAGAGCAGCGCGCGGCCGATCGCCACCATCTGTTGCTGTCCGCCCGAGAGGCTCTGGACCTGCGTGCGGGCCTTCTCCTTTAGGATCGGGAACAGCAGGTGCAACCGCGGCAACGTCCATCCGCCCTTAGCGCCCATGCGCGCGGCCTGGTCGATGGCGACGCGCAGATTGTCCTCGACCGACATGCCGGTGAAGAGCCGACGGCCCTCCGGCACGATGGCGACACCCTTCTGGACCATGCGGTCGGTGGTGGTGCCGCCAACGGCCTCGCCGTGCAGCAGCACCATCTCGCGCGCAACCGGGAGCAAGCCCATGATCGAACGCAGGAGTGTGGATTTTCCTGCCCCGTTAGCGCCGATCAAGGCCACGGCCTCACCCTGGTGCAGCTCGATGTCGACGCCGTAGAGCGCCTGGAAATCGCCATAGCGGGCCAACAGGCCGTGGGTGGAAAGAACGGCCGTCATGCCTCGATCCCCATGTAGACGCGCTGGACCTCGGGCAGCGCAATCACTTCGGCTGGCACGCCTTCGGCGATCTTCTCGCCGAAGTTCAGCACCAACAGCCGGTCGGCCACCGCCAGCAGCGCGTGCAGCACATGCTCGATCCACACAATGGTGATGCCGCGGTCGCGTATGCGGCGCACCAGCGCCACCAGCGCCTTCGATTCATCGTCGGTCAGCCCGCCCGCGATCTCGTCCAACAGCAGCAGCTTCGGATCCGACGCCAGCGCGCGCGCCAGCTCCAGCCGCTTGCGATCGAGCAGAGTGAGCGCGCCGGCCGAGACATTGGCCTTGTCGGAGAGCTCGCAATCGCGCAGGACCTGGGCGCAGAAAGCATAGCTCTGCTTCTCGGACCGGCCGCCGCCGAAAGCGGCGGCGACCAGCAGGTTTTCGAAGGTGGTCATGCCGGAATAGGGACGCGGGATCTGATAGGTCCGCCCGATCCCCATCTGGCAGCGCCGGAAGGGCGGCTCGCCGCGAAGCGCGGTGTCGCCGAGCTGGATCTCGCCGCCGGACGTCTTCAAATCGCCGCTGATCATGTTGAACAGCGTCGTTTTGCCCGCCCCATTCGGGCCGAGGATGCCCAGCACCTCGCCCCGATGCACGTCGAAGCTCACCTCATGCAGGACGCGGACAGCGCCGAAGGACTTCGACACGCCGTGCGCTTTCAGCAGGATTTCCCTACCCATAACTCTGCCCGCGTTCCCGCTCATGTCACCAGGCGATCGGCTGGATAGCCTGCTGCGGCGCGAAGAGCTGATTGACAGTGTTGTCGACGATCTTCAGGTCATAAGGCCATTTCTCGCCCTTCACCCACTGGCCGCCGAAGATCGGCGTCTTGCAGATGTTCTTGTGGGGTGAGCCGTCGAACTTGATATGACCGACCAGCGTCTGCAGATCGGTAGCGACCAGAGCGTCACGATTGGCCGCACGGTCGAGCGGATTGGAAGAGCGCTTCAGTATGTCGAGGGCGACCTCGAGCAAGGCATGCGAATAGCCCAGCGGCTGCGTCCACTGGCGCTTCGTATCGGCTTCCCATTGGCTGGCGATGTCGCTGCTGACCTGGCCGGTCAGCGACGACTTGAACGGGAAGGCCGGGGTCCACCAGACCTCCGAGGACATGCCGTTGCCTAGAGGACCCATGGCCTCGACGCCACCCGGGAACAAGAGCGCCGCCGCCACCGTGACCGCCTTCGGCTTGAAGCCCTGCTGGTTGCACTGGGTGACGAAGGTCTTCAGATCGTCGGGATAGGTAATGCCGCCGATGATCTCGCAGCCCTGCTTCTTGAACTCGGCTATCTGTGCGGAAAAATCATTGGTGCGGGGCTGGAAATAGCCGGGCACCACGACCTCGTAGCCGGCCTTGCGGGTCGGCGCTGGCAAGCCATATTCGTCGTTGCCCCAGGTCTCGCCGTCGATGTTCTGGGGGAACAGCATCCCGACCTTCTTGTTGGTCTCCAGATGGTTCCAGAGCCCGACGAAGGTGTTCAACGCCTCGTCGAGGCCCCAGAAGAAATGATAGGTCCAGTCGAAGGTCTGCTTGCCGCCGCCGCGCGGCATGATCACCGCTTGCCAGGGAGCGCCCGAGGAAATGCAGGGCGTTTCATAAAGCTCGGCCTGCTCGGCCGCGGGCAGGATCGTGTCGGTGGTCGAGGCCGGCACGAGCAGATGCACCTCGTCGTTCAGGATCAGATTGCCGGCGATTTCCGATGCCTTGTTCGGATTGGACTGGCTGTCGCGGTCAAGAATCTCGATTTCGTAGGTATTGCCGTCGGCGCATTGCAGTTGGCCGCCGAGCAGGGCGCGGATCTTCTGCAAGGTGTAGCCATCCGTTTCACCAAACAGGGCGAGCGGTCCGGTCGTCGGGCTGAGATAGCCGAGCTTGATCTTTCCCGCCGTCGCGGCGCGCACATAGGCCGGCATGCCAAGCGTGCTGGCGGCAAGGCCGGCTCCAATCCCCTTCAGGACGCTTCGGCGGCTGGGCCGCAAGCCCGATTTCACCAGTCTGTTGTAGTAGCTCATCGTCGGTTCCTCCCTGGGTTAAGTTTCTCCGGCCCACGGGACCGGTCTCAGTTCAAAGCGGCTTCAGGTCATCCTCAGCAGTGAGCCGCCATCGATTACGATCAGCGAGCCCGTGACGTAAGACGCGGCCGGCGACGCCAGATAAAGCGCCAGGCCCTTGATCTCTTCCGGGTCGCCGATCCGACCGAGCAGCGACTGGGCCTCGAAGGCCTTGCGGTCCGCCGGATTGCGCAGCCGGCCGCCGGCGATGTTGGTGATGAACGGTCCGGGCAGGATGGCATTGATGCGGATGTTGTAGGCGCCAAGCTCCATCGCCATGTGGCGAACGAGATGGTTCACCGCGGCCTTGGCGGGCATGTAGGGCGTGCCCACGATGCTCTCGTTGATCAGCGATGCAATGGACGACGTGACGATGATCTGGCCGCCGCCATTCGGCTTCATGTGCCGGACGGCATGCTTGATCGTGGTGTAGACCGAGGTCAGGTTGATCTCCATCACCTTGTCCCAGTGCTCGTCGGGCAGGTTCTCGATGGCGCCCTCGGGGTTCCTTTCGCCCGTCGGGGTGTTGAAGCCCGGCCCGGCATCGATCCCGGCATTGGCGAACACGACATCGATCGAGCCCGCCTTCCCGGCGACCTTGTCGAAGGCTGCGGCCATGGCCGCGCGGTCGCCGACATTGACAACCTGGCCCCAGACATCGCCACCCACCGCCCTGATCGCGGCCACGGTCGTGTCAAGCCCGGCAGGGTTCAGGTCGAAGATACAGACCTTCGCCCCGTGCTCGGCCATGATCTCGGCATAGGCCTGCCCGATGCCGCTGGCGCCCCCGGTGACGATCACCGACTTGCCTCTGACATCGAACATCTTTTCAAGTGCGGCCATCAGTTTCCTCCCTTGTGCGACAGCACGAAATCGAACTCCACGTCGTAGAACGGGGCCGCAACCTCGACCCTGGCGGCAGCTTCGGCGTCCTCGATCTTGCGGAATTCGGCGAGCAGGCTCTTCTTCACGCCGAAGACGGCATCTGAATCGATGTACGGGTCGTCCGGGTCGAAGATGTGCGTGGTCAGCGCTTCGAAGCCCTCGGCCTCGACGATGTAGTGGAGATGCGCCGGACGATTGGGGTGACGCCCCAGGGCGCCCAGCAGCTTGCCGACCGGGCCATCATCCGGGATCGGGTAGTATTTGGGCTTCACGCCGCGGAACCAGTAGCGCCCGTCCGCGCCGGTGCGGAAGACGCCGCGCAGGTTGAAGTCGGGTTGGATGCCCTTCTGCTGCACGTCGTAGAAGCCCTCGTCATTGGCCTGCCAGACGTCGATCTTGGCGCCTGCGATCGGCTTGCCCTCGGTATCGAGGATGCGGCCATGCACGAACATGGGCTCGCCCTTCTGGTCGAGGCAGATGTTCGAGCCCATCGGCAGTTCGGGCGCATCGGCGACGTGGAAGGGTCCCAGCACCGTCGATTCCGAGGCGCCCGACGGCTTGCGGTTGTTGATCGCATCGACCAGCATCGAGACACCGAGAACATCCGACAGCAGGATGTATTCCTGCCGCCACTCGTTGCAGATCTGGCCTGTCCGCGTCAGGAACATGATCGCGCCGAACCATTCCTCCTGTGTCGGCTCGATCTCCTTCACCGCCTCGTGCAGCTTGCGGGTGATGACCTCCATCACCTCTTTGAGTCGCTCGTCCTTGGCGTTCCTGTTCCGCGCCACCACGACCTCGGCCGAGTTCGCTTCGGTGAAATAGCCGGATTCGTGTTCGTCGATCATGCGATCCTCCTCAGCGCGCCAGAACGGATTTGAAGACCCGGCGCAGTTCGGCCGCCGGATCGGCCGCCAGCGTTTCGGAACGCCAGGCAACATGATGGTCGGGACGAACGATCAGGCAGCCGTTGTCGCGGATCTCCCGCGCGCCGGCCCAGTCGCCGGTATGATCCTCGATCGCGCGACGCGGGCCGATCACATGGCTGCGGATCGGCAGACCGAGTTCCGCGCCCACCGTCTCCGCCGCTGCGACCCACGCCTCGCCGCCAATGCCGGTCAACAGCGTGAACTCGCCATGCCCGCAAAGATCGAGCGTCGAGACTTTCCTGCCGGAGCGCTCGAAGACCCAGACATGCGGCAAGCGCGCACCGGGCCACGTTGTCGGCGCATAATGCAGCTCGCGATCCTTCTCGAAAGGCGGCTCGCGCTGGCCGTCGGTCACCACCGCGCCGGAGGCATAGCGCTGGTTCATCTCGACGCCATGGGCGTCGAACTCGTACTTCTTGAAGGCGATGGCCTTGCGGAGCGCCTCGCGCTGCGCTTCGGCGACGGGCGTCGCATCGGCGCGAGCCTCCATGTTCCTGTGGATCTTGTCGTGATCCACGCCGCCGTCCATGCCGAGCGCCTCGAAGATCGGTCCGAATTCGGCGATGGACTGGTTCGCCCGTGTCACGATCTGGCGCGCGATCGGTGCGCGCTCGGCCGAGAAGCTGTCCAGAAGCCCGACCCCCGCCTGCCCCTTGACGACCTTGGCAAGCTTCCAGGCGAGGTTGAACCCGTCCTGGATCGATGTGTTCGAGCCGAGCCCGTTCGAGGGCGGATGCCGGTGCGCGGCATCGCCCATGATGAACACCCGCCCCTTCTGCATGTGCGTGGCGAAGCAGTTGTTCACGGTCCAGGTGTTGGCGCCCAGGAGCTCGATCTCGAGCGCGGGATCTCCGACCAGTTGACGCGCGACGCTGGTGGCCAGTTCCGGCGTCACTTCAGGCGGCGGCTGGTTGATGTCGTAGCCCCAGACGATCAGCCATTCGTCCCACGGCCGCACCATGCGCACGAGACCCATGCCGATGCCGCCGACGTCGGCGCCGGGCTGCATGACCCAGTAGAGGACGCTCGGCCGGTGGGCGACATATTTCGAGAGATCAGCCCTGAACAGGATGTTCATCGAGCCGCCAACGCCCATCTTGCCCTCGAGCGGCAGGCCCAGATGCTCGGCCACCAGCGAGTTGCCGCCGTCGGCGCCGACGAGGAACTTCGACCGCACGGTGAAATCCTTGCCCGACAGCCGATCGTGGCAGGTCGTGGTCACGCCGTCCGCATCCTGGACATGGCTGACATATTCCGTGCTCATGCGGGCCTGCGTGCCGCGGGCGCAGGCCGACTTGAACAGGATCGGCTCCATGAAGGTCTGCGGCAGATCGTTCATGAAGCAGGGAGACGACAGGAGATGTTCGGCCTTGGAGAGCGGATGGACGCCCCAGCTCTTCATGCGGCCGATCTCCTCGCCGGCCAGGCTTTCGCAGAACACGTTCTCGCCCATCAGCTCCTGCGGGGAGGCGTGCATCATGGCCTCGGCCTCTACCTCCGGCCCAAGGTCGCGCAGCACTTCCATCGTGCGCTGGTTGGTGATGTGGGCACGCGGCGTGTTCGACAACCAGCGATAGCGATTGACGATCATGTTGGCGACGCCGTAGCTGGACAGCAGCGCGGCGGTGGCCGAGCCGGCCGGGCCAGTGCCGACGATCAGCACGTCGGTTTCGATATCCGCCATCAAATTCCTCCCTCGATCTTCGGACCGGTCAGCCTGCGGCGAACCGGAAACAGGTGCAGGCCCTTGCGGGACGCGATCAGGCCCCACAGCCCCTTTGGTGCAAAAAGCATTACGACGACGGCGATGAGGCCGAGCGTCATCAAGTACCAGCTGCCGTAGTCGGCCAACGCCGAGCGCAGCGCAAAGAAGACCAGCACACCGAGGATCGGCCCCTCGATGGTGCCGATGCCGCCGATGACGACTATGAAGATGACGTTGGCGGTCCAGTCGGTGACGGCAAAGGCCGCTCCCGGCGAGATGCGGGCCGTCTGCAGAAAGATCAGCGCGCCGATCAGCCCGGTGGCGGCCGCGGCGATCAGAAAGACCGCCCATCTGAGCCGGCCGGTATCGACGCCGACCGATTGCGCCGCGTCGACATTGTCGCGCACCGCCGCCAGCGCCAGCCCGAGGCGATTGCGCAGCAGCCAATAGATGCCGCCGGTCACCGCCACGACCAGCGCCAAGGCCAGCCAGTAGGCCAGGACGTCGCGTGCCGCGGCCTCGCGGACGCCGAACAGCGCCCTGATCGCATCGGTGCCCAGGATGCTGCTCGTCGCCTCGCGCGGCAGCGAAGTGCCGGTGCCGCCGCCGAGCGCCTTCCACTGCGCGACCAGCAGGCGCGTCACTTCAGCGATTACCCAGGTGCCGATGGCGAAATAGGCGCCCTGCAAACGGAATGCGAAGAAGGCCGTCGGAACCGCCAGCACCAGCGCCGCAAGCCCCCCCAGTGGGATCGCCAGGACCGGATTCCAGCCAAGCAGGATCACGCCGGCGAACATCGCGTAGGCGCCGATGCCGACGAAGGCCTGCTGACCCACCGAGACCAGGCCGCCATAGCCCGCCAGAAGGTTCCATATCTGCGCCAGCGTCAGCATGGTGAGGATGAAGAACAGATCCTGTATGACGCCCCGCGAGGCCACGGCAGGCAGCGCGAGCGCGGCGACGATGACGATCGGCACCGTGATCGCGGTTACGGTTCCGGCGCGGGTGCGGGTTGTCAGTCGATACATGCCGCCCCTCAATCCACTGCGCGCGGAAAAAGCCCGCGCGGTTTGAGCAGCATCACGGCCAGGAAGGCGATGTGGCCGGCCAGGATCTGCCATTCCGGATTGAGCGCGGCACCAAACGTCTGCGCCACGCCGATGATGATCCCGCCCGCGAGCGTTCCCCATAGGCTGCCGAGGCCGCCGATGATCACCGCCTCGAAGGCATAGATCAGCCGCGCCGGCCCGATCGAAGGATCGAAGTTTGCCCGCATGCCGAGATAGAGGGCCGCCAGCGTCACCACGACCATGGCGATCCCGGTGGCGATCGCGAAAATCCGCTTCGGTTCTATCCCCATCAGCCCCGCCGTCACGGCGTCGTCCGAGGTGGCGCGGAAGGCACGGCCGAGCGCGGTGTGGTAAAAGAGCCCGTTCAGGGCAATGATCATCACGATCGCCGAGGCAAAGGTCATCAGCGGCATGATCCCCACCGTGACCAGCCCGAGATCGAGCGATGCCCCTTCCAACGCGCCCACCGGAATACGGCGGCTGTCGGCGGAGAAGGCCTCGAGCAGGCCGTTCTGCAGGGCGACCGACAGGCCGAAGGTGACCAAAAGCGGCGGCAGGATGTCCTTGCCCAGCACGCGGTTCAGCACGGCGGCCTGCAGCAGCCAGCCGAGCGCGAACATCGCCGGCATGGCGACCAGGGCAGCGATCCAGGGCGACAGGCCGAGCAGCGTGACGCCCATCAAAACCAGATAGGCGGCAAGGATGATGAGGTCGCCATGGGCGAGATTCACCAGCCGCATGATGCCGAAGACGAGGCTCAATCCCGCTGCAAATAGGGCATAGAGCCCGCCCAGCAGAATCCCCTGCACGAGGGTGTCCAGCCAGATCATCGCCGCGCCACCTCGATCAGGCCACAAGAGCGCTGCGCGAGCAGATGACGGAGCCTCGGTTTCCGGATCATGCCGCCACTCCGAAATAGGCAGAATGGATGTCTTCGCGCTTGACCTCGGCCGCCCTGGCGGCCAGCGTGACGCGGCCCTCCATCATGCAGTAGACACGGTCGGCGACCGCCAGCGCCTTGCCGATATCCTGCTCCACCAGCACGATCGCGGCGCCGCCTTCGCGGATCCTGGGAAGGGCTGCGTAGATGTCGCGGATGACGACGGGCGCGAGGCCGAGGCTGATCTCGTCGCAGAGCAGCAATTCGGGGTTCGACATCAGCGCCCGGCCGATCGCCACCATCTGCTGCTGGCCGCCCGAGAGCGCTGTGCCGGGGCTCTTGCGCCGCTCGCGCAGGATCGGAAAAAGATCATAGACCGCGTCGAGGTTCCACGGCCCCGGCACCTTGCGCGCCTGCCCGCCGACCAGCAGGTTTTCCTCGACAGTCAGCGAAGGGAACAGTCGGCGCCCCTCCGGCACCATGGCGATACCGCGCTTCATGATCTCGGCCGACGACAGCGCGCCGATCGACTCGCCTCTGTGCAGCACCATACCGGGCTCGTTGCCGATCACGCCCGTGATCGAGCGCATCAGCGTGGATTTTCCGGCGCCATTGGCGCCGATAATCGCCACGCATTCGCCCGCGGCCACGCTGATATCCACACCGAACAGCGCCCGGAACTGGCCGTAATTCGCGGTGAGGCCACGCGTTTCCAGCATCAGACCTCGAGCCCCAGATAGATTTCGCGAACCGCCTTCGAGGCCATGATCTCATCAGGCGCACCGATCCCGATCACACGCCCGAAATCCAGCACGAGAAGCCGCTCTACCACCGAATTCAGGGCGTGCAGCACATGCTCGATCCAGATGATTGTCGTGCCCCTGGCGTGGATCGCCTTGATCGTCGCGACCAGGGCCTTGCATTCGCCCTCCGTCAGACCGCCGGCGATCTCGTCCAGAAGCAGAAGCTCAGGGCCTGTCGCCAGGGCGCGGGCGAGTTCGAGGCGCTTGCGGTCGAGAAGGCTCAGCGAGCCGGCCACGAAATTGGCCTTCCTGAGAAGCTCCGTCTCCTCGAGGATACCAGCGCAATCGTCGACCATCTCGGCCTCGCGTCCGCCGCGGCCGAAAGCGGCAGCGGTCAAGAGATTTTCGAACACGGTCAGCCCCTCGAAAGGCTGCGGAATCTGGAAGCTGCGGCCAACGCCCATGCGCACCCGCTCCATCGCCGGAGCACGGGTCACGTCGCGGCCGAGCAATTCGATGCGCCCCTCATTGGCAAACAGATTGCCGGTGATCAGGTTGAAGAGCGTCGATTTTCCCGCGCCGTTCGGGCCGATAATGCCCAGCGCTTCGCCGCGCGGCACGCTGACGGTCACGGAATCCGCAACCTTCAGGGCGCCGAAGGACTTCGAAACGTTTTCCAGCCTGAGTATCATCACTATCATCCTTGGGTCGCGCCGAACGAGGGCGGCGGTATCAGCCGCCCTCGGCAGCGTCAGGCCAGGGCTTCCATCTTGCCGGCGGTGGGTATCTCGGAGGCGCCGGCGTTTTCGACGATCACCAGATCGAAGCCGCCACCGGCCTTCTTGCGCCACTGCCCGCCAACGAGCGGTGTCTTGCAGACGTTCTTCGCGGCGAAAGGTGGCAATCCCGCACCGCTCCAGGCCACTTTGCCCACCACCGTCGTCATGTCGGTGGCCGCTATCGCCGCCGCGATCGCCTCGGCATTGGTTGGATCCGACACGCGGCCCATGACATTGGCCGCCACCTCGAACAGCGAATGGACAAAACCGATCGGCTGGGTCCAGGGACGGCCGGTCTTGGCGGTGAAATCCGCAGCGAGTTCGGCCGAACTCTCGCCCGTCAGCGACGATTTGAACGGATGCGAGGCCGACCACCAGACCTCGGACGAGAGGTTGTGGCCAGCATCGCCGAGCGTCTCGACCGATTGCGGAAAAAGGATCGCCTTGGCGACCGTCACCGCCTTGGGGTTGAAGCCCTGCTGGCGGGCCTGGTTCCAGAAGGTGGTGAAGTCGGGGGGAATGACCACCCCGGTAACGATCTCGGCATTGGCGGCTTTGAAGGCGTTGACCTGCGCGGTGAAATCGTCCGAAAGGTTCTGATAGCGGCCAGGATCGGCAAGGCTGAAGCCGGCGGCATCGAGGCCGGGCTTCAATCCATTCTTCGGGTCGCCCCAGGCATTGCCGTCGGCATCGTTGGGGAACAGCCCGCCCACCTTGCCGTTGGTGGAAAGCTGTTTCCACATGCCGGTGTAGACGGCGATGATGTCTTCGAGACCCCAGAAATAATGATAGGCGAAGTTGAAAGGCTTCCACGAGGCCGGATCGGCCGGATTGCCCTGCTGGCCGATGAACCAGGGCTGCCACGGCGCCATCGTCGAGATGACCGGCACGCCCTCCGCCTCGCAGGTGGTGGCCACAGGGTTGGTGTTCTCGGGTGTCGAGCCGACGAGCATCAGGTTGATCTCGTCATCGACGATCAAGCTCTTCGCCACCTCGGCCGCGCGATTGGGATTCGACTGGCTGTCCTTGACGATGACCTCGAAGTTCTTGCCCGCCTCGGAAGCGAGGAAGGCCTTGATGTTGTAGGCATCGCTCTCCGCGAAGCCGGCAAGCGGCCCGGTCTGCGGCGAAACATAGCCCAGGCGGATCTTGGCGCCTTGCGCGATGGCCGGCGTCGCCAGGCGCGAACCGGCCAGCGCCAGGCCTGTCGCCGCCGAGGCTTTCAGTAGGCTGCGTCTTGTGATCACTGTAGTTCCTCCCTCTTGTTTTATTCTCAAGCCCCCGGACGGCGTCCCTCCCACGCCACCTGAAGGAGTTCCCTTATCGATCCCGGATCGATTGGCCTCGGATTGGCATAGGCATTCTTGACCGCGATCGCCGCCGCGCGGTCGAGATCGGTCTCCTCGATGCCGATCGCCTTCAAGCTCAGCGGAGAGCCGACCGACTGTGCGAAATCCCAGAGCCCGCCGCCCGCCGAGCCGCCGCCGAATGCCTCGGCGATGGGGCGCAGCAGATCGGGCACTGCCGCTTCGTTGAAGGCGGTCGTGTAGGGCAGCAGGATGGCGTGGGTTTCGGCATGCGGCGTATCGAACGAGCCGCCGAAGACATGCGCCAGCTTGTGATGCAGCGCCATCGAGACATAGCCGAGTGCGGTCGAGCAGCACCACGCCGCATAGAGCGCCTGCGTCCGCGCCGCGCGATCCTGCGGGTCGCCGATCAGCCTTGGAATGCCGTCCTTGAAGGCAATCATGGCATCCCTGCACATCAGCACGATCACCGGGTTGCGATCGGGGGCATAGAAGGCCTCCATCGCATGAGCGATCGCGTTCATCGCCGAGGTCACGGTGAGACCTACCGGCAGACTCAATGTCAGATCGACGTCGTAGATCACCGTCTCGGGGCGGATGTCCGGCGAGCGGCGGGTGGTCTTCTCACCCGCCGCC
>NZ_RZQY01000310.1:0-6775 GCF_003998575.1 Mesorhizobium sp. M7A.F.Ca.CA.001.10.2.1
GCCCGGCCTCACCCGCCAAAGCTGCCCAGCCGCGTCGGCTGCGTATAGCTGCGGTCGACATAGAGCAGGGCCGAGCCGCCGCTGCCGTGCCGGACATCGATGACGCGGCCGATCATGACATTGTGCGTGCCGACGACATGCACAGTCTCAATCTCGCAATCGAAATTGACGATCGCATCCGACAACGCCGGCGTGCCGGAGGTCAGCGTCTGCCAGCGCGCCGAGGCGTAGCGTGCCTCCATGTCCCTGGTCGCGCCGGCGAATTTTCCCGCCAGATGCATGTGGTCATGCATCAGCACGTTGACGCAGAAGCGCTGGTTGGACAGAAACATGGCGGCCTGCGTCGAGCGCCCGTTCATGCAGACCAGCAGCGTCGGCGGCTCGTCGGAGACGCTGCACATGGCGGTGGCGGTGAAGCCGCCGCGTCCTGCCGGCCCATCGGTGGTGACGATGTTGACCGGCGCGCAGACCCTCGCCATGGCGTCGCGGAAATCGGTTTTCGAAATCTGCGTGGCCATCTAATTCACTCGGCCGTTGAGACAAGCGGATTGAACCAGGTATCGCCCGTCCAGCCATTCTCGTCATAGTCGGCCATGCAGGTGTCGACGAGCTCTTCCATCGCCTTCAGCCGCCCGCCGCGTTCAGCTCCTTTCAGCACCTGCAGCCGCACCTCTTCCGGCGCGCCGGCATAGTTGAGCTCGTAGAGCGCGTGGCGGCCGCCGAACTCGGTGCCGGTCGCGTCCCACAAAAGCTTCATGATCTTGATGCGCTCGATGTGGCCCATGTCGTTGGAGCCACGCACATATTGCGCCAGATACTTGTCGATCTCGGGGTTGTTGAAGTCGCGCACCGACGACGGCAGGTAGATCAGCCCGGACGCGATCACCCGGCGCACGGTGTCGATGACACGCGGATAGGCTTCCGACATGAAGGTGCGGTAGGCGAGCGCGGCTTCCAGATTGGGCAGCACCGCGCCATTCGCCCACGGGATCGGGTTGTAGGCCATGGCGTTGGAAAAGCTCCAGAACATGTGCCTGAGCGCGATGACCTCGCCCAGTGCCGCCTGGTTGCCGCGGAAAGCATCGCCGCCCGTGGCGCGCAGCGCCTTGGCCAGCAGGCCGGCGAGGAAGTCGAGCTTGACGGCGAAACGCGTGCAGCCCTGGAAGCAGTAGCCATGCATGAAGCCGGATGCCGGGTGGAAGGACAGGATCTTCTGCGCATCGCGCAGCACCAGCACGTCCTCCCAGGGGATGAAGACATTGTCGAGCACCAGGATCGCATCGTTCTCGTCGAAGCGCGACGACAGCGGATAGTCGAAGGGCGCCGCCACCGTGTTGGCCGTCTGCTCGTAGGAGACGCGGCAGAACATCTTTATCCCCGGTGCATTCATCGGCACGATGAACATCACCGACAGCGACGGATCCTCAGTGATCGTCGCCGAGCCCTGCGCCAGGAAATTGTAGTGGGTCAGCGCCGAGGACGTCGCCACCACCTTGGCGCCGGAGACATAGATGCCGGCATCCGTCTCCTTGGTGATGTGGACGAAGACGTCCTTCACCTGTTCGGCCGGCTTGTGGCGGTCGATCGGCGGATTGACGATGGCATGGTTCATGAACAGTGCGGCTTCCTGCGCACGTTTGTGCCAGGACAGAGCATTGTCCCTGAACGGCCCGTACCAGTCGGCATTGGCGCCGAGCGTGTTCATCAGCGCCGCCTTGTAGTCGGGCGTGCGCCCCATCCAGCCATAGGACATGCGCGACCACTCGGCGATCGCCGTCTGCTGGGTAACAAGCTCAGCCGAGGATTTGGCGACCCGGAAATATTTGTGGGTGTAGCCGCCCGAGCCGGTGTCGGTCGGCGAGGTCAGCGTGTCCCGCCGCAGGGGATCATGCAGCGCATCGTAGAGGCGCGCCAGCGACCGCGCCGAATTGCGCATCGACGGGTGCGTGGTGACATCGGCAATGCGTTCGCCGTATATATAGACCTCGCGGCCGTCGCGCAGGCTCTCCAGATACTCAGCCCCGGTGAACGGCCGTGCCTTATCAGTGCGGAAGTCTTCTGATCGCATGATGGTCCTCCTCTTGAGTCGCAACACTAGCGCCTTGGGCATGCTTCGGTTATGGACGGAACGGCAAAACCGATTGGACTTTTTCAGGCGCCATGAGCCAGAATTCCATCCCCGACTTCTTCGTCTATGGCGAGCCGGTGAGGCCGCTCGATGTCGGTTTCCTGCATGTCGAGACGGTGCTTGCGCGCAGCAATATCCATCTTGGTCAGGTTGCGGCGCACAAGCATCCGCAGATGGGCCAGATCACCTACTGGACCAGCGGCTCCGGCACCTACCGTATCGAAGACCGATCCTGGGACTTTTCGGCGCCTGCCGTCAGCTTCGTGCCGAGCGCTGTCGTGCATGGCTTCTCGATCGGACCCGGCACCGACGCCATCGTCGTCTCGGTCGCCGACGGCGCGCTCGCGGCCATCGCCGCTCACAGCCTGCTGCCGCTGGACAGGCCGGTCTTTGCCGACGGTCTGCCACGACACGCGGCGTGGGCGAGACTGGCGGCGGTGCTGGAGATGATCGCCGCCGAATATGCCGAGGCGCAAGCCGGCAATGACAGGGTCCTGCCGGCGCTGATCGCCGTCGCACTCTCCCACATTGCGCGCCTGAGCCCCGGCGTGACCGCCTCCGCTGCCTCTTCCGATGCTTCGCTGGCGCGGGGCCTGCGCCGGCTCGCCGACACGCATTTCCGCGACAACTGGCCGGTCGATCGCTACGTCGAGGCGCTGGCCACCACGCCGCATCTTCTCGACAAGGCTGCCCATGCTGTGCTGGGCGCCGGCGTCAAGCGGGTCGTCAGCGAAAGGCGGCTGCTGGAGGCCAAGCGTCTGCTGCTGTTTACCGTACGCACGGTGGAGGACATCGCCTACGAGATCGGCTTCGACGACCCGGCGTATTTTTCACGGTTCTTTCGCGCGCGGGTCGGCGAAGCGCCCGCCGCCTGGCGCCGGAAGCACTTGCAGGGCCATTAGTCCTGCGTGAGATGCAGACCCGTGATGCGCAATCCTCGATGTTGCAGCCACAGCCACTTTTTCGTGAAGCTGAACGGGTTGATCCCTTCGCCTGTCTGCCTAGGTAGAAAGGAGCGGCGGGCGCCACGCAAATCTGACATCGGGCCAATCTGACAGTCGGCATGATATTTTCCTGCATTCAAAAGCTTGCCCTCGCTGTTCTCTGTGTGGGAATCCAGTCTTCCTGCGTCGTTCCCGACGATACGTCGCGTATCGCCAAGGTTGATCCAACGGCGGCGGCCGCCCGCAAGGAGATGGTCGGCCTCAGCGAAGCCGATGTTCGAATGTGCGCCGGGTTTCCGACCGCCACCGCCAACGCCGGCCGATCGGGCCAGATCTGGACCTACAAGCGCATCGTCCAGCGCGGCAATCTCAGCATTGTGGTTCCGACTCTAGCGGTAGGCGCGATCCCGGCGGTCGGCGGCTCCGTCAATGTCGCTCCCGGCGGTTATTGCGACACGCAAATTCGCATGGTCGACGGCCGCGTCGCCGAAGTTGCCTATGCCGGCGACAACAATTTGCCGAACAGGCGCGACGCGCTTTGTGTCAGCACGGTGGACGCCTGCGTGACCTATGCGCGTCAACACGGTCAGAGGCCGGCGGCCAGATCGGCCAGATAGCCGGCGGCAGCGAAACGGCGATGACGGTCACGCAAATACCGTTGAGGGCTTGACTGACCCGCCGGACAGAATACGCTAGCGCAAAATACCGGCTCTGATCGCCGGGCGGCAAGAATGCCTCGTATGCCTCGCCCTTCCGGCGCTGGCTGCGAGGCATTGTCATTTTGGGGATCTGTTTGAAACGGCATATCGAGATCGGCATCCTGTATTCCCGCTCGGGGAGCTATCAGCTCGTCTCCGATGCGTGCCGCATCGGCGCCATGCGCGCCATCGCCGACATCAACGCCGATCGCAGCTCAGGCATCGAACTGGTGCCGGTCGAGCGCGATCCGCAAAGCAATGCGGACCGTTACGCGACGCTGTGCGAGGATATTTTCAGGACCAGCAGCGCGCGCCATGTCGTCGGCTGCGTCACCTCGTGGAGCCGCAAGGAAACCATTCCGGTGCTCGAGAAGGCGGGCGGCATGCTCTGGTACGCCTGCCCCTATGAGGGCTTCGAGGCCAACGAGCACGTCGTCTACATGCACGCCTGCCCCAACCAGCATCTGGTGCCGCTGATGGCGCATGTCGTGCCGCGTTTCGGCGCCAACGGTTTCCTGCTCGGCTCGAACTACATCTGGGGCTGGGAGATGAACCGCGTCGCCCGCGACCTGATCGCCGATGCCGGCGGCAAGGTGCTGGGCGAACGCTATCTGCGCATCGGCGAGACCGACGTGTCGCGGCTGATCGCGGAGATCCGTGCCACACGGCCGAACTTCATCCTCAACAACCTGATCGGCACCACTTCCTACGCCTTCCTGGCGGCCTATTGCGATCTCGGGAATGAGGATCCTGCCTTCCGCCCGGAAACCTGTCCCGTCATCTCCTGCAACCTCACCGAAGGAGAGTTGCCGGCGATCGGCGTATCCGGGAAAGGGCACCTGTCGGTCGGGCCGTACTTCGCGCCGCGGCCGGCCGCCTTCGCCTCGTCTTTCGAGGCCTCCGCCTATGCCTCCGTGCAGGTGATGGCCGACGTGCTCTCCAGCAATTCCGAAGCCGGTCCGGCGGAATTTTCCAGAGCCTTCGCAGAACGCCGCTTCTCCACCCGGCTCGGGCCGATCGCCATCGACGCGCATTCCCAGCACGCGACGCTGCCGGTGATCATCGGGCGCATCGCGGATGGCTTCTTCGAGGTCGTCAGCCGCGAGGACGAAGTCGCGCCAGACCCGTATCTGTCGCGCTACGACCCGGCAAAAACATTCGGCCGCCCGCGCCTGAGGGTGGTGTCGTGACGAGAACCCCACGCATCCCCAATCTCGGCGGCGCCAGGGCCTTCATCCTGCACCGTCCGCACCCGACGGTGCAGGCGATCACCAGGCAATTGTCGGCCATCGGCCTGATCACGCTGGACTGCTGGCCCGAACTACCGCCCGAGGCGCTGGCGGCCGATTTCGTCTTCTTCGACGCCGATCTCGGCTTCGACGAGCAATTCCCGTGGAAGCCGGGCGAAGCGCCGATGCCGCTGGTGGCGCTGATCGGCTCCGAGGCGCCCGGCCGCATCGAATGGGCATTGTCGCACAAGGCCGACGCCCAACTCTTGAAGCCGGTCGGCAATGCCGGCGTCTACAGCGCACTGCTGATCGCAAGGCAAAGTTTCGAGGCGCGAAAACACCTGGCCAGCGAAATCGCCTCGCTTCGCCAGCGCGTCGCCGAGCGCCAGACCATCGTGCGCGCGGTGACGGCACTGGCGAAAGGCGCCGATGACGGCCGCGCCTATGCGCAGCTTCGCTCGCTGGCGATGAGCTGGCAGATCAGCGTCGAGGATGCCGCGCGGCGGATCGTGGCCATGACAAGTGAAGAAGCAACGGGGGAAGAAGGCGGCGATGACCAGTCCCATCGCGCCTGATCTCACCGCGCCAGGGCGCATGCCGGTCAAGCCGCGCGCCGGCGTCTGGCGCCGGCTGGTCAGGCGCCGTCTGGCACTGCTTGGGCTGGTGATCGTCGCCATTGTCGTTGCCGGCGCCGTGCTGGCGCCATGGCTGACAGGCTACGATCCCAACGAGCAGATGTTCGACGGCCTGACCATCGAGGGCTCGCCCTTGCCGCCGGATGCAAAATTCTGGCTGGGCACCGACCTGCTCGGCCGCGACCTGTTGACCCGCATCCTCTACGGAGCCCGCACCTCGCTGATCATCGGCATCGTCGCCAATGGCGTGGCGCTGTTCATCGGCACGCTGGTCGGTGTTGTTGCTGGCTATTTCCGCGGCTGGATCGGCAGTGCGCTGATGCGCTTCACCGATTTGATGATGGCCTTTCCGGCACTGCTGCTCGCCATTTGCCTGGCGGCGGTGTTCGAGCCGAGCCTGTGGATCGTCGCCATGGTCATCGCGCTGGTCAACTGGGTGCAGACCGCCCGCGTTATTTACACCGAGACCTCTTCGCTCGCCGAACGCGAGTTCATCGACGCCGAGCGCACCATCGGGGCGAGCGCACCGCGCATCCTGTTTCGCCACATCCTGCCGCATCTCCTGCCGACCATCATCGTCTGGGGCACGCTCGGCATTTCGACCACGGTGCTGTTGGAGGCGACGCTCTCCTTCCTCGGCATTGGCGTGCAGCCGCCGACCTCGTCCTGGGGCAACATCATCTTCGAGAACCAGACCTACTTCCAGGCAGCACCCTGGCTGGTGTTCTTCCCCGGTGCGGCGATCCTGGCGCTGGCACTGGCCTTCAACCTGATCGGCGACGCGCTGCGCGACATCCTCGATCCGACGCAAAGGGGCCGGGCATGATCGCCTATCTAGGCCGCCGCCTGATCCAGTCGCTGCTGATCCTGCTCGGCGTCTCGCTGATCACCTTCGCGCTGCTCTATCTCTTGCCGGCCGACCCGGTGCGCCAGATCGCCGGCCGCAGCGCCACGCCGCAGACGGTTGAGAACATCCGCCAGCAGCTCGGCCTCGACCAGCCCTTCATCGTCCAGTACTGGCGCTATCTTACGAAGCTCATCAGCGGCGATCTCGGCCGCTCCTACATCCAGCGCTCCGAAGTCACCGAGCTGATCGTCTCACGGCTGCCGGCAAGCCTGTTGCTGATGGTCGGCGCCATCC